>JAYUGK010000103.1:0-2029 GCA_043738415.1 Chloroflexota bacterium
CGGGCAGCGGTTACCTGGTGAGCGTCCGATGGGACGCATCGCCGGCGATCGCCGATGTTGACCGTCGCTTCCGCCTGCGCACCGATGCGGTCGGCTCGACCGTGGGCGGGCTCCTCTATTCGGTGCTGGATGCGGTGGTGGACGGGTATTTCCCGCTCCTCGACCGCCTGTCGGATCGGATCGACGATCTCGAGGAACAGATCCTGGGCGCGCCGCGGGGCAACGACGCACTGCGCTCGGTGCTGGGCCTCAAGCGCAAGCTGCTCGAGCTGCGACGGGTGCTGGCGCCCCAGCGTGATATCGCCAACGCCCTGCTCCGTCGTGAGCTGCCACTCGTCGACGACGCGGCGGTCCCGTACTTCCAGAACCTGTACGACCACCTGGTGCGCGTGTTGGAGAGCCTCGACCTGTACCGCGACCTGGTGGCGGCCGCGCTGGAGGCAAACCTGGCGGTCACCAGCAACAACCTCAACGCAGTGATGAAGCGCCTCACCGCCTTCACCGTGGTGATCATGATCCCGACCCTGATCGCCGGCATCTATGGCATGAACTTCCGCTTCATGCCGGAGTTGAGCTGGCCGCTCGGCTACCTCTTTGCGCTGGGGCTGATGGCGGCCGGCATGCTGGGCGCCGCCATCTACTTCAGGCGCAACGACTGGTTCTAGCCCGCAGGGCCTCCGCGGCGCCGACTGAAGTACGCACCGTTCGCTGCCAGGGCCCAGACGACGAAGGCCGATGCGCCGAGCAGCACGAGTGGCACCACCGAGGAGCGCGCCGTAACGCCGGTCACGCTGAGCGCCCAGAAGAGGCTGCCGATCGAGGCCAGCACGATGCCGAGGATCCGCGCCCAACCGCGTCCAATCAGAACGTAGACGCCACTCACCAGCTTGAGCACCCCGACGGTGATCAGGATCAGGCCCAGGAGCGCCAGGAGGCGGCCGGCCGAGTCGGGCAGGACGCCGATCTGGTCGACCACCTGCGGATTCCGGATGAACGACTCCCATTGGCTGCCGACCAGCGCGGCGATCAACCCAAAGAGGCTGATCAGCGTACCGATCACGATCATCACCACGCCGGCCGCCGTCACCACTCCTGGCCGCCCGGGGATCTGTCGGGGCGTCGTCGGCTCCATCGCGGGATTGTGCGTGGCCACCACCCGCGATGCAACCCCTCCCGGGAGGGTTAGCCGCGACGCGCCAGGGTCCCCAGCAGCAGCATCGCCAGGCGCACCACCACCAGCGCCGATGCGCCGGTCGGATCCAGCGCCGGCACGAACTCGGTGAAGGCAGCACCGGCCAACCGATGGCGGGCGGCAATCCCGGTGATCAGGTCCGATGCCTGGTCGTAGGAGAGGCCCGCGGGCGAGAGGCCGCTGACGGCGGGCGCAATCGCCGGGTCGAGGCCGTCGAGGTCGAAGACGACAAAGACCGATGCGTCCGCCGGCAGCTGGTCGAGCAGCCATGGCAGGCCGCGCTCACGCAGCTCCCGGGCGGTGACCAGCAGGTTGCCGGCAGCGCGAGCATCGGCCACGTCGGAAGATCGGGCGCTGCCGACGCCGCGCAGTCCGACCTGCACGATCTGGGAGACGTGCTCCATCTCGCCGATGCGCCGCATGGTCGACGAATACCCTTCGCGCACACCCGCCACCTCGTCGCGGTAGTCGAGGTGCGCGTCCACTTGCACCAGGCAGATCGGTCCGTGCGCGTCGAACGCGCGCAGCACCGGGATGGGGATGGAGTCGTCGCCGCCGAGGATGAGCGGTATCACACCTGCGTCGAGCAGCGCGCGGACGGCGGCCTCGGCCCGCGACGCGTTGCCCGGCCCGTCGGCGGGCGCGCCCGGCACGTCGCCGACGTCCACCACCCGCAGTCCGCTGCCCGCCGGGATCATCGGTCCATCAAGGTCGAAGTCGTGATGGGAGGTGAAACGGGCAAGGCGCCGGGAACGCTCACGGACCGCGGTCGGAGCGTCGGCACAGCCGGCGGTGAGCCCCGGGCTCGGGTAGGGCACCCCGTACGGCACACCGAGA
>JAYUGK010000104.1:0-2025 GCA_043738415.1 Chloroflexota bacterium
GATCGCCATGGTCTGCCGGGCGCCGTCTACTCGGACCGCCACGGGATCTTCATCGTCGAGAAGAACCGTCCGCCGACGCTCGCCGAGCAGCTCGCCGGCAAGCGCAGCCTGACCCAGGTCGGGCGAGCTCTCGACGACGCCGGGGTCGCCTGGATCGGGGCCCGCAGCCCAGAGGCCAAAGGTCGGGTCGAGCGACTGTGGGGGACCCTCGGGGACCGGCTCGTCACCGAGCTGCGCCTGGCCGGGATCACCACGATCGAGGTGGCCAACGCGTTCCTGCCGGGCTTCCTCGAACGACACAACGCGCGGTTCGCCGTCCCGGCCGCCGACCCGGCTTCGGCCTGGCGGTCCTGGCCCGATGGCCTGACGGCTGCGTCGGTCTTGTGCTTCCACTATCCGCGCCGGGTCGCCCGCGATGCCACGGTCAGCTGGCCCGGCGGCGGCCTCGCCCTGCCGCGACGGCATGATGGTCGCAGCTGGGCCGGGCGCTCGGTCGTCGTCCAGGAGCGACTCGACGGCAGCCTGTGGGTCAGCCACGATGGGCTGTGCGTCCCGGTCCAGCCAGCTCCGGCTGATCCGGGCCAGCTCCGCGCCCGACAGCTGTCCCGCCCGACCGAGGATCGACCCGAGCTCGACCTCGGCCTGCGCGCTCCGGCTCCAACGGCCGAGCGGAGGGCCTCCCGGCCGGCCGCCGATCACCCCTGGCGGAGGCGCTACTCTGAGCCTGGCCAGTGACAGATTCACTGGCCGCTTACGCGGACAGATTCACTGGCTGGCGACAGACCCAGAACGCGAGCTGTGGACCCAGAAAGCGGGTCTGTGGACCCAGAACGCAGGTCTGTGGACGACCAGCGACTCTGTCAGTCGCCCGGTGGCCCGACGGCCGAGCAGCCTGCGGATCAGGCCGGCCCGTCTGCCCGCCACTCAGGCCGGCTCCGTGACCGTGGTCGCGTGGATCGTCGGCGTCAGTGCGTGAGCTCCGACGGGTCGAATCGGTCCGACGAGCCGGTTGGCCGCCAGCCGAGGATGTCCTTGGCCGGTGAGGTGTCTCGCCAGCGGGTGCTGTTTTCGGAGATCGCGTCAAAGATGCCGAACTTGACCGTCGCCGGCGCGGCGAGGCAGCAATCGATCAACTGGACCGCGTCTTCCTGGGCAAGGAAGCCGGGAAAGTGCCGAATCAGCTGCGGGCGGTTCGAGTCGAGCACCGCGCCCAGCCGGATGACCAGCACACTCAGCGGCGTACGATCGGAAAACCATCGGGCGGCGGCCTCGCCGAACAGCTTGGCGACGCCGTACGGGCTGTCGGGTCGCGGCGGCGTCGCGTAGTCCAGGAGCTCCCACTCAGGCAGATCCCGTGCGCCCCGAGCCAGCTCGCCGTAGGGGAGGGTGTCGTCCCACTCCCAGCCGCACATCGTGCTGCCGGTGCTCATGAACACGACCCGCCGCACGCCCGCTTCGGCCGCTGCTCGCAGCACGTTGATCGTGCCTCCGGCGGTGACCTGGAAGTGATCGTCCCAGTTGTCGTCGTTCTTCGTCTCGCCGGCGAGGTGGAGGACCATGTCCACGCCGCCGACCGCGCGGCGCACCGCCTCGAGATCGGTGACCGAGGCTTCCGTGTATGGGATGCCGGCGACGGCGTGCCGGCTCAGGCCGCTGAAGTCGTAGCGATCGGCCAGATCGCGGAGCACGAGGCCCCCGATCAGGCCATTCGCGCCCGTGATCAGGACCTTCGGCTTCGTCATCGCTGTTCCTCCGCTCGATAGCTGGCTACTTGTGGTGGCTACTCTATCGGGAGGTCGCCCCCTGAAGTTGCCACGCCTTCGTTGTCTTACGCGTCAGGTGTCGGCCTCTCCCGCTGTCGCCCTCGCCGACGGTCGGCGCTTCGATACACTCCATCGGACCGTGCCGATCGCCTTCGTGACCTTTGAGTTCGACCCCTTCGCCCACGTCTTCGGCGACCTCGTCGTGCGCTGGGGGACGATCGCCCTGGTGGCGGTCCTGATCGCCACTCTCGTGCTGTCGGGG
>JAYUGK010000105.1:0-6103 GCA_043738415.1 Chloroflexota bacterium
AATTGCCTCGTGGAGCGCGCGCGGCATCCGGTCGCAACCGGTGGCCACGTAGCCGTTGCCGACATACTCGGCCGGCGGCTCGATCTTGCGCTCGACCCCCAGCAGTCCGGCTCCGACCACGGCCGCGTAGGCCAGGTAGGAGTTCATGTCGCCGCCGGGGAATCGGTTCTCGATATGCAACCCGGCCCCGTCGCCAACGATCCGGAAGCCGGTGGTCCGGTTGTCACGTCCCCAGACGACGTTGACCGGCGCCCATGAAGCGACCGCGTAGCGCTTGTAGGAATTGATGTTCGGAGCCCAGAAGACCGCCAGCTCACGGGCGTAGGCCATCATCCCGCCCAGGAAGTGGCGCATCGTGGTGGACATACCGTACGGCTCGCCCTTTGGATCGAACATGAGCGGCTTCTTGGCGGACTTGTCCCAGAGCGACATGTGCAGGTGGCCGCTCGACCCGGTCCACGTGTGGTCGGGCTTGGCCATGAAGGTCAGCCCGAAGCCATTCAGCCAGGCGATCTCCTTGGCGCCGTGCTTGAAGATGACCGATTGGTCCGACATCTCCAGCGCATCGGTGTAGTGGATGTTGACCTCGTGCTGGCCGGGCGCGGCTTCGCCCTTGCTGAACTCGACCGGGATCCCCGCCGCGGTCATGAGGTTCCGCAGCTTGCCGTGGATCGGCTCGCCCTTGGTCGCCTGCAGGAGGTGGTAGTCCTCGTTGTAGTAGCCGAAGCGCTCGAGGCCGATGTAGCCCTTCTTCCACGCCTGCTCGTAGGTGTCGGTCAGCAGGTAGTACTCGAACTCCGAGCCGGCCATCACCCGGAAGCCCATCCTGGTGGCCTTCTCCACGACCCCCTTGAGCATGGTTCGCGGCGAGACCGGGATCTCGTGACCGTGGTGGTCGAGCGTGTCGGAGAGGACGAGCGCCGTCTTCTCCAGCCACGGCACGACGCGCATCGTGTCCCACAGCGGATCGGCGATCCAGTCGCCGTAGCCGGTCTCCCAGTTCATCAGCGCGAAGCCGTCCGGCGTATTCATCTCCATGTCGGTGCCCAGCAGGTAGGTGCAGAAGTGCGCACCGTGGTCGATGGCGCCGTTCAGGAAGGCCTGTCCCTGCACGCGCTTGCCCATCAGCCGCCCCTGCATGTCGGTGAACGCCACGATGAGCGTGTCGATCCTCCCGTCACGCACCATCCCTTTCAGCTCGGCGAGTTTGGGGTGATCGCCGTGTTGATCTTTGACCATCGCTCGTTCGTGCCTTTCTTCGTCAATGACGACCGATGGGCCGGCCGGATTGCCCGACCGGCCCATCGTGCCATGTGCGGCTCTCTCAGCCGGTCAGCCGGTGACCTCGCGGGCCGCCGATTCGAACTCGCGCTCGATCTCGGTCAGTTCGACCTCGCTGCCCTGTGCCTTCGGACCACTGAACCTGGTTCGAGCCCATCCGAAGTAGTACAGCAGCAGGAACACCAGGAAGCCTCCGACCGTGGCCAGTGCGGCCGGGTTCAGGACGAATGGGTACAGGAAGAGCGGCGTGATCAGGATGATCCAGATCACTGACATCCAGGCCAACGGCCTGCTCCATCCTCCGAGGCTCCACGTCTGCTTCGATCGCCACGACTGGTCACCGCGCATGCCGAGCCAGATGCACACGCCGTAGGCCCAGTACAGCAGGACCGTGCTCACGCCGGTAATGCCGGCGATTAGGAAGAACGGGTCTCCGCCCAGCGCCTTGGTCATGACGTAGATGACCGCGATCAGCAGCCAGCTCAGAACGCTGATGCCGATCACCGAGTTGGCGGGGGTTCGATAGCGATGGCTTACCTGCTTCAGCCAACTGCTGCCGGGCATGCCATCGTCGCGGCTGAAGGCGAACAGCATCCGCGCCGCAGAGGCGATCGAGGAGAATCCGCAGAACGTCATGGCGAATGCCACGCCGACGGCCAGGAGCCCTCCGAGGCGGCTGAGCCCCGCGCCGAGGTTTGACTCCAGGATGTACTGCACGCCGCCCCCTCCGGTGCTGTTGGCCAGGACGTCAGCGGGATTGGTCATCTTCAGGGTCAGGGCGGTCAGGACAACGTAGCCGGCGATAGCCGATACCGCCACCGAAAGGAAGACGCCCCATGCCGAGGCCCTGCGGGCGCTGACCGTCTCCTCGGCAACGTGAGCCGACGCGTCATAGCCGGTGTAGGTCCATTGCGACTGCAGCAGACTCAGGGCGAACGCGCCGGCGACGCCGAAGGGCAGGATGCCGGCGATCGGTGCGGGCGGGTCTCCCGTCGTACCAGCTGGCGCGACCGAGAACAGAAAGCCGACGTCGTGGGTCGGCTGGCTGCCCAGGGCGAACAGCAGGATCGCGATCGCCGCGACAAAGAAGATGTGCCACCACACCGACAGGTCGTTCATGAAGGCGACGATCCGTGTTCCCGCCACGTTGAAGCCGATCTCGATCAGGATCAGCGCGCCGGTGATCCAAATGGCGTTCAGGATGCCGAAGGTCTCCACGTTCGGATCGATTCCGAACAGGGGATTGAGAAGGGTGGCGCACAGGTAGAACGCGGCAGAGTAGTTGATCCCGGCCACGATCGAGATCTGCCCACCCAGATTCAGCCAGGCGGTCCACCAGCCCCAGTTCTTGTTCTTCAGCCGACTGGCCCAGTAGTAGAGGCCCCCGGCGGTCGGGTAGGCAGATGCGATCTCCGCCATGGTGGCCGCGATCATCAGCGTGAAGAAGGTCACCAGCGGCCAGCCGATGCCGACCGACGCGGGACCGCCGAGGGCAAGTCCGTAGTTGTAGAGAATGACCGCGCCGGTCAGGATCGAAATGATCGAAAAGCTGATCGCAAAGTTGCTGAATCCGCCCATCGTGCGGAGCAGCTCTTGGGCGTACCCGAGACCGTGCAGGTCGCGAACGTCCTGCCGGATGACATCCTCGCGGGAAGGCTGGGTCATGTGGAACCTCTCCTCCTGTCGGGACTAGGGCGCGAGTCGCGTGTAGAGAGTCAGCCGTGGGCCGCCGGGCTCATGCGCCGGCCGGATGGGCCTCATGCCTCCTTCCCGTTCGTGAGCGCGGGATGCGGGACGGACTCTGTGGGGGCCGCCGCGATCCTGCGCGCGTATGCGCCGACTATACGCAGACGTGACGTCCACGGGAAGGGTCGAATGACCGTTGACGCGGCGGCGCCCGCGCGGCAGGAGCTAGGAGCCGCTCTCCTCGGTGGAATCGGCAGCGCCCTCGGCAGCAGCTTCGCCCTCGGCAGGTGCCTCGCCCTCCGCCTCGGCGGCCACCGGTGCGACCTCCTCTTCGGCGCGCGGCGGGTTGACCTTGGCGATCAGCTCATCGGGGTCGTTGAGCACGGTGACCTTCTCGCCGATCAGCAGGTCGCTCACGTGAATGGTGGCGTCCAGGTCGACCAGCACCGACAGGTCGACGGCGATCTCGTGCGGCAGGTCAGCCGGCAGGGCCTTCACCTTGAGATGGTCGAGCGAGGTGAACAGGATCGCGCCGTCGCGTTCGACGGCGGGCGCCACGCCGGTGAGAACGAGCGGAATGTCGGCCGTCATCTCGTGGCTCAGGTCAACCGCGAACAGGTCGACGTGCAGGATCCGCCCGGTCAGCGGGTTGCGCTGCAGCCCCTTGATGATCGCGCTGGTTGGGTTTCCGCCGTCGACCGACACATTCACGATGCTGGTGCGCCCGGCGGCGCGATACAGCGACTCGAGGAGCTTGGCTTCCACCTGGACGGGGATCGACTCGATCGCCTTGCCGAAGAGCACGCCGGGGACCACTCCGGTGGTGCGCAGGCGCCGGTTGTGCTTGCCGCGCGCGGCGCGCGCGGTGACGGCGATCTCAAGGTCCATGAAGCTTCGCTGATCCTCGAACAGATGGAGCGCTCGCGTCGCGTCGTGACGGAGGCGTGCGGGCCGGCATCGTAGCAGCCGACCCGCCCAGCGGCAAGGCGACCTCGAGGAGGCGGGCGCTGGATCGGTCTAGAATCGGCGGTCGAATGGCCGGCACGATCATGATCGTCGAAGATGAACCCGCGGTGGCGCGGGGGGTTCAGGTTGCCCTCGAACAGGAGGGATACCGGACCGTCATCGTGGGAACCGGCGAGGAGGCGCTGAAGCGCTTCTCCGACATCGCCCCCGACCTGGTGCTGCTCGACGTGCGTCTGCCGGGGATCGACGGCTTCGAGGTCTGCCGGCAGCTGCGCCGCGACACCCGGGCGCCGATCCTCTTCCTGACTGCGCGAGCCGACGAGGTCGACAAGGTGGTCGGCCTGGAGATCGGCGCCGATGACTACCTGGTCAAGCCGTTCAGCGTCCGTGAACTGGTCAGCCGCATCAAGGCCCTGCTGCGCCGCGCCTACGGCGAGCTGGCCGACACGCAGACCGGTCGGACGCTGCGTCGCGGCGACCTGGTGATCGACCTCGAGCGTCGCCGCGTCACCCGAGACGGGGAGCGGATCAGCCTGACGACCACCGAATTCGACCTGCTGCGCCACATGGCCACCAAGCCCGGTCGCGTCTACACGCGCACGCAGCTGCTCGAGCTAGTCCGCGATTACGAGGCCCTGGAGGCCGACGAACGGACGATCAACGTGCATATCAGCCACATCCGCGAGAAGGTCGAGCCCGATCCCGCCCAGCCGCGCTACATCAAGACGGTGAGGGGCGTGGGCTATGCCTTCAGCGAAGACTGAGGCGGTCGAGAAGCCGACCATCTGGCGGCGGCCGCGGCGACCCGGCTTCCTGCAGCAGCTCAACGTGCGGATCGTGATGGCCATCTCGAGCGTGGCGCTGGTGGGGCTGCTCGTGTCGGGGCTGGCGCTCAACCAGATCCTGCCCGGCTACTTCCTGGAGCAGGCCGGCAGCCGCGCCGATACCGCGGCGCTCGCCACTGCACTGCTGCTGCAGAAGACGGCCGGCGAGGCGGCCGTCAGCCGGCCCCAGCTGCTCACCATCCGCGAGTTGCGTGAGACCCAGCTGCTCCAGCCGGTGGCCGACACCGCCGCGATCTCGCTGGCCCAGGGGACGGTCGAGATCTTCAACGCCGATGGTTCCCTGGCCGCTGGCGCCGAGCCGGACGAGGCCACCGCAGCGGCCATGCGCAAGCAGGGGCTGCGCCCCGACCCGGAGGTGCCGCCGGTCGAGGTGATCCAACCGATCTTGATGCCCGACGCCTCGCCGTCCATCGTCGTCACCATCAAGATTTCGAACCCGTATACCTCGCGCGCCACGACCCTGGAACGCGTGCGCGGGACGCTCCTGTTCACCGGCCTGATCGCACTCCTCGCCTCCCTGGTGGTCGGGGTTCCTGCGGCCAGCCGGCTGACCACGCCGCTGGCGCGGCTGCGACGTGCGTCAGGGCGCCTTGCCCACGGCCAGCTCGACGAGCGGGCTCCGCGCTCCGAGATCGTGGAGATCGACGACCTGGCCCAGCAGTTCAACCTGATGGCCGACCGGCTGCAGGATTCCCTCCGCATGCTGGAGGCCGATCGCGACCGACTGCGCGAATTCGTGGCCGATGTCTCGCATGAGCTGCGCACCCCGATCGCGGCGCTGCGCACCTTCATCGAGCTGCAGCGCGACGACAAGGTCGACGAGCCGATGCGTCGCGAATTCCAGGATCGGTCGAGCGAGCAGATCAGCCGGCTCGAGTGGATGAGTACCAACCTGCTCGACCTGTCGCGCATCGATGCCGGGATCTTCCCGCTCGACATGCGGCACGGCGACCTGCGCGACCCGATCCGCTCGGTGGTCGAGGCGCACGCCGAGCTCGCCGAGCAACGTGGCGTTTCGCTCGGCAGCCGCGTCCCCGCCAGCCCGGTGATGGCCCGCTTCGACCGTGAGCGGATCGTGCAGCTGCTGACCAACCTCGTCGGAAACGGCCTGAAGTTCACGCCGCGGGGTGGCGACGTGCTGGTGGATCTGACAGACGCGTCGGAGGGAGCGATCCTGCAGGTGCGCGACTCCGGGCCCGGAATTCCGCCTGCGGAGCTGCCGCATGTCTTCGAGCGCTTCTTCCGCGGCACCAACGTCGGCGACGCGCGGGCCTCCGGCAGCGGCCTTGGGCTCGCGATCGCGCGCTCGATCGTCGAGATGCACG
>JAYUGK010000106.1:0-2020 GCA_043738415.1 Chloroflexota bacterium
GGCGTGTGGCATCTCGAAGGGCTGATCAACCTCGGCAAGCTCCCACCGATGGGTGCCTGGGTGATGGTCGGCGTGCTCAAGCTGGTTGACGGTTCGGGCAGCCCGGCGCGCGTTCTCGCGCTCGTCCCATAGCCGGGCCCAGCCGACGCATGGAGCTCGAAGGTCGGAGCGCGTTGCCGATCAGCCCCGAGATCGGGCGGCTGGCGGTCGCCGATGGCCCTCATCCCGGCGTAAATGAGCTCCTTTCCCAGGTCTTCCTGATCGACCATCACGTCCACAGCATCGCAACCGGTCGGATCGATCGCCCGTCGTTCGTCCAGATGCTGACCGAATCGGACCGACCCGCGGCGGCCGCGGCGACGGGGCTGGACTCGCAGATCGCGTTCGCCGTCCGGCGCTGGTGCGCTCCCCTGCTGGGGCTGGCGCCGCACGTCTCACCCGACGAATATCTCGAGCATCGCCTGGCGCTCTCAAACGAAGAAGTCGGAGCGCGGCTCCTGCCGCACTGCGGGCTGGAACGGTTGCTGGTCGACACCGGGTTTCGCGAAGGCGAGCTGCTGGGGCTCGCGGAGCTGGCTCGACTGGCGGCGGCACCGGTGGACACCGTCGTCCGCCTGGAGGCAGTCGCCGAACGGGTGGCGCTGTCTGGGCCAGATGCGGCCGGCTTTGCGCCTGCCTTCAGCGCCGCACTCGAGAGGGAGGCGTCGACGGCGATCGGCCTCAAGTCGATCATCGCCTACCGGCAGGGGCTCGACTTTGAGCCCACGGCTCCTTCGGCGGCCGAGGTCGCGCAGCACGCCGGCGCCTGGCTGCGGGAGGTCGGGGCCACCGGAACCGCCCGGCTGGTCGACCCGATCCTGCTCCGCTTCATCGTTTGGGAGGGGGCGGCCACCGGCAAGCCGCTGCAGATTCACACCGGCTACGGCGACTCTGACCTCGACCTGCGCCGCAGCGATCCACTGCTGCTGACCGATTTCCTGCGGGCGACCGAGCGCATATGCCCGGTACTCCTGTTGCACACCTATCCGTTCCAGCGTCACGCCGGTTACCTTGCCGAGATGTTCCCGCACGTCTTCCTGGACGTCGGACTTGCCGTCAACCATGCCGGGGCGCAGAGCCCGCAGGTCATCGCGGAGTCCCTGGAGGTCGCGCCGTTCACCAAGATCCTGTTCTCGTCCGACGCGTGGGGGCTTCCCGAGCTGCACCTGCTGGGAAGCTGGCTCTTCCGACGCGGGATGGCGCGGGTCGTCGGCGCGTGGGTGGCACGGGGCGATTGGTCACTGCAGGACGCGGAGCGGGTGATTGAGCTGGTCGCCGGCGCGAATGCCCGGCGGGTCTACGGTCTGCCCACCCCGGGCTGAGGAGGTCAGCACCCGGAGAGTGACGCAGAGCACGAGTGGTGGAGTAAGTTACCGTCGGCGCGGCGATGTGCGCGGCGAGGGTCAGGAGGAAGAGATGTTCACACGACTTGCGGCCGCGGCACTTGCCATCGGCCTGATATTGACTGCATGCAGCAGCGGAGCTGGCGACAAGATCAAGATCGGTGGCGGCTTCGCCTTGACCGGCGCCGAATCGTCGCTGGACCTGCCTGCGGCCAACGGGGCCAAGCTGGCGGTGAAGGAGATCAATGCAGCCGGCGGTGTGCTCGGCAAGCAGATCGATCTCATCATCCATGACAGCAAGTACGACATGCCGACCACGGCGCAGACCGCGAAGCAGTTCGTGGAGGAGGACAAGGTGCAGGCCATGGTTGGCTACACCGACACCGACTCCGTGATCGCCTCCGGCCCCACGATCCAGGCCGCCGGCATCCCGTTCATCACCGTCGGAGCGACTTCGCCGAAAATCCCATCCCAGGTCGGGGACGTGATGTTCCTGGCCGCCTTCGGCGACAACGTCCAGGCTGCCGCCGGAGCTGAATTCGCGTTGGACAAGTTCGGCAAGAACGCCTACCTGCTGATTGACAAGGGCGTCGAATACACCACCCTGCTCGGCGCGTACTTCAAGGCTCGCTTCGTGG
>JAYUGK010000107.1:0-6033 GCA_043738415.1 Chloroflexota bacterium
CGCATGGCGCATGCGCTCGAGTCGACCTTCAGCAGCGACGTCCAGGTCAGGATGCGCGACGCCGGGATTCCTGGCGAACGCCGCCTGGCACGCGCCTTCAACGCATCGGTCGGGACATTTGTCCAGATCGAGGCAAGGGCGACTCACGACCGGCTCACCGGCGTCGCCAACCGCGAGACCGTGCTCACCACGTTGGTCTCCGAGATCGAGCGCGCGACGCGACACCACAAGGCGCTTTCCCTGGCCTTCATCGACATCGATCGCTTCAAGCCGATCAACGACACCTACGGGCACAACTCCGGGGATGCGGTCTTGCGCCAGATCGCGGCCCTGATCAACGACAATGTGCGGGCCAGCGACCTCTTCGGCCGATACGGTGGCGAGGAGTTCATGCTGGTCCTGCCCGAGACGACGGCGGACGAAGCGGTACTGCTCGCGGAGAAGCTGCGCGGCCTCGTGGAACAGTACCCGTTGGCGATCGCCGGCGGTCAGTTCGCGCAGGTGACCATCAGCATCGGCATCGCCGGCGAGGTTGGGTCGCAACTCCAGGTGGATCGCCTGATCGACGAGGCCGACGCGGCCATGTATGCCGCCAAGTCGCTGGGGCGGAACCGGACCTACCTGTTCCGGGCTCTCGACGAAGATGCGCCGGTGCGACGAGCCCCGATCTCGGCCGAGCGCAGGGCGGCGGCCACGGCCATCGGTCGCTGGGCGAACGACACCGCCACCGAGGCGCTCGCCTCGGTGCTGGCCCCGCAGCCGGACCACCGCGGCCGACCATCGGACATGATCGCCTCGTTGGCGACGGGGATCGCCCTTGAGATGGGAATCCCGCACGACGAGATCGAGCGGATCAGGATCGCGGCCCTGCTCCACGACCTGGGCAAGCTGGCGGTCTCGTCCGAGATCCTGGACAAGCCGAGCTCCCTGTCGGATATCGAGTGGCAGGCGGTCGGCGAGCATCCCCGCATCGGCCAGGTGATCCTGGAGCAGGCATCGTCGCTGCGTGAGGCGATCCCGGTCGTCCTCCATCACCACGAACGGTTCAACGGCGGTGGCTACCCTCATGGCCTGAAGGGCGCCGAGATTCCGATCGGTGCGCGCATCGTGGCGGTCGCCGACGCCTACCACGCCATGGTTCACAATCGACCCTACAGCTCGGCTCGCGGTCACCTGGACGCGCTCGAGGAGCTGCGCCAGCACGCGGGGAGCCAGTTCGACCCCGACGTCGTGGCGGTCTTCTGCCAGATCTACGCCGAGGGTGTGCCACCGGATGGCCTCCAGGAGGTGTATCGACTCCACGAGCGGGCCAGTGGCGGTCTCGCCCGCATCGATCCCCACGCCCAGGCGGCGATCCTGTACAGCGGGGCCAATGCCCGCCCGGCGCGTCCTGCTCGACGACGAGCTGGCCGGCACGATCCATCCGACGCCGCTTCGGCGCCCAGCCCCATCCGGCGCGCCGCTGGTTGAAGGCGCCCGCCGCCTGACCCGCTAGAACGGCGTCTGCCAGGCAGCCGTCAACTGCAGCAGGTCGGCCTCCAGCTGCTCATCCCCGACCCGTATCCGCAGGTCGGTGCCACCGACGCTGCCCAGGCGCGACGCCCGCACCCCACCGGCAGCGGCCGCGGCGATCATGGCCGCGCCGCGCTCGGGTGCAACTGCCACCAGGACACGACCGCCGCGCTCTCCGAAGAGGGCCGCGGTGGCGACCGCCGCCCCCGCCGGCGGGGCGCTGACGGTGCAACCGATCCCGGACGCGATCGCCATGCGCGCCAGCGCAACGGCCAGGCCTCCGACCGAAAGGTCGTGCGCGGCTGCGAGCACGCCTTCGTTGGACAGCAGCCCGAGCAGCGCCACCAGGCGGACGGCCGCCGAAATGTCGAGCGACGGCGATCCCCCGAACCGCCCGCGGCGCCAGGCAAGCTCCGAGCCTGCCAGGGCATCCGCATCGTTCGCCTCGGCGCCCAGCAGCCAGACCTCGTCGCCTGCGCGCCACCGAATCGGGATCGCGCGGCTGCGATCTTCGAGCAATCCCACGGTGCCGATCACCGGGGTGGGCAGGATCGGTCCATCCGGCGTCTCGTTGTAGAGGCTCACGTTTCCCGAAACGATGGGGATCGACAGCTCTCGGCATGCCTGCGACATGCCGGCCACCCCCTCGGACAGCTGCCAGTAACCGGCCGGGTTCTCCGGCGATCCGAAGTTGAGGCAGTTGGTGATGCCGATCGGCGTGGCCCCGCTGCAGGCCACGTTCAGCGCGCCCTCGATCACCGCCGCCGCACCGGCCAGCCGCGGATCGAGCGACCCGAGACGTCCCGGCCCGTCGAGCGCCAGGGCGATCGCCCGCCGGGTTCCCTTGATGCGCAGCATAGCTGCATCCCCGGCGCCGGGGCCGACCAGCGTGTTGGTGCCGTTCATGTGGTCGAAGCGCCGCCAGACCGGCTTCCGGCTGCGGGCGTTCGGGCTGGAGAGCAGCTCGAGCAGGGTCGCCGCCGCCGGTCGCTCGGCCGCCAATTCGTCGAGGCGCTCGGCCCGGCGAGCCGCCAGGTCTGCGGGCGGCGCGGCCGCGGGTCGGTAGCGCGGCGCATCATCGACCAGGCTGCGCCCGGGAATTTCGCAAACCACCTGGCCGCCGGCCGTGGCGCGCACCACCGGCTCGCCGATCACCCGCCCGATGGTCACGGCGTGAAGCTCGTAGCGGTCGAAGACGCGCTGCACCTCCGCCTCCCTTCCGGCGCGCACCACCAGCAGCATGCGTTCCTGCGATTCGCTGAGCAGCAGCTCGTAGGGGGTCATGCGTGACTCGCGCTGGGGCACGAGATCCAGGTCGACCTGCGCGCCGCAGCCGCCCCTGGCGCTCAGCTCGGCCAGGGCGCACGTCAGGCCGGCCGCGCCGAGATCCTGCATCGCGACCAGCGCGTCCGAGCCGCCCAGCTCCAGGCAGGCCTCCATCAGCAGCTTTCCGAGGAACGGGTCCCCAACCTGCACCGCCGGACGACGCTGCTCGCGGTCCTGGCCGAGGGTGGCAGACGCGAAGCTCGCTCCCTGGATGCCATCCCGGCCGGTGGCGGCGCCGACCAGAAGGAGGGCGTTTCCTTCCCCGGCCGCCCGTGCCAGCGTGATCGAGGAGTGACGCGCGATTCCCACGCACATCGCGTTCACGAGCGGGTTGCCGCTGTACGCGGCATCGAACTGCAGCTCGCCACCGACATCGGGGATCCCGATGCAGTTGCCGTATCCGGCGATACCGGCCACCACTCCGCCGAAGAGGTAGCGGTTGCGCGCTGCGGCCTCGGCGTCGGTGCGACCGCTGGCGTCTTCGCCGGCATCGAGCGGGCCGAAGTGGAGGGAGTTCAGCAGCGCGATCGGGCGCGCGCCCATGGTGAAGATGTCGCGGATGATGCCGCCGACTCCCGTGGCAGCGCCCTGGTACGGCTCCACCGCCGAGGGGTGGTTGTGGGATTCGACCTTGAAGACGACCGCCAACCCGTCGCCGATGTCGAGCGCCCCGGCGTTCTCGCCGGGCCCGACCAGCACCCGGGCACTGCGCGTCGGAAGCTCGGCAAGCAGGGGCCGGGAGTGCGAGTAGGCACAGTGCTCGGACCACATCGCGCCGAACATGCCCAACTCCACCGGGTTCGGCTCGCGTCCGAGGGTCGCGACCACCGCGCCGTACTCGGACTCGGTCAGGCCATGACGCTCCAGGACCGGCGCCGAGCTCACCGGGCGAGATTCATGCGCGCGCCAGGCGAGTGAGTGTGCCGATCACCACGATCAGACCCGCCAGCAAAAAGATGATGCCGCCCGGCGAGAGTGCTCGCAGCACCTCCAGCAGCCCACCGCCGGGGCCGCCGATCAGCTCGACCACGACGAACAGGACGGCCAGCCCGGCGCCCCACAGCAGGGCCACCAGCAGGCCGATCCGCTGCACGGTCCCCGGGGCACGCTGCAGTACGCCGGCGAGGGCCAGTCCAACCAGCAGCGCAACCAGGAGCGGAGCCGGGGCAGCGAACCCGAAGTAGGCATGGCCCGGGATGCCTCCGTTGACCGCCGCATAGCCGCTCCAGAACCCCAGCCCGTAGCCGCCCGAGGCTGAGAAGGCGCGCTCGAAGAGCGAGCCGCTGCCGAACGGGAACGGCAGCAGCCAGCCGGTGGCGATTCCAACAGCGCCAATCAGCAGCACAATCGGACCCAGCACGGCACGACCCGGCGCACGGACGGGACTCGCGGCCGGCTGCGGACCGCCTCTCAGGTTGACCCCGCAGTTGGCGCAGAAAGCGACACCAGCGCGATTGTGCGTTCCGCAGCGAGGGCAGGCCATCGTTCCGTCCAGGGGCGCCGGTCGGGGCAGCGTGCTGGCTGCGCCGGGGGCGATCAGTCGCTGTCCGCATTCGCGGCAAAAGGCGATCCCGGGGCGATTCTCGGTCCCGCAGCGCGGGCAGCGGGTACTCTCGCCCAGCGGGGTAGCCGGCACGGAATGAGCGGCCAGGCCGACCGACCCGGGGTCAGACGGCGGAACCGCATAGGCCTCGACATCGCCCGGGGGCGGCCCCGGCAGGTGGTCGAGCGCACCGGGCTCGATCGGCTCGTCGAGCGGCGTCTGCTCGTCGTCGGTCATCGGGCGAAAGGCCTCCAGCAGGGCCGGATAGCGGCGCCTCGCATCATAGCCGACGCTCGGCGACGGCCGGCTGCGCGACCAGCCACTCGGCCAGCGAACGGAAGAGCTGCAGGCCGTCGGTGCCGCCCACTTCGGCCTCGGCTGCTCGCTCGGGGTGGGGCATCATGCCAAGCACGTTGCCCCGCTCGTTGACGATCCCGGCGATCGAGCGCTGCGAGCCGTTGGGGTTGGCGTCGGCGATCACGTTGCCAGCGGCATCGGCATAGCGGAGCACCACTCGTCCGCTGCGCTCCAGCTCATCGAGCGTCTCGGGACTCGCGTAGTACCTCCCCTCGCCGTGGGAGATCGGGAGGCGGATCACCGACCCGCTCGTCAGCTGATTGAGCCACGGGCCTCTCACCTGCTCGACCAGCAACGACTGCCAATCGCAGCGGAACTCGAGGTGGTCGTTGCGCAGCAGGACGCCGGGCAGCAGGCCGGCCTCGCACAGGATCTGGAACCCGTTGCACGAGCCGAGCACCGGTCCACCGGCCGCGGCGAACGCCGCCACCGCGGGCATGACCGGACTGAAACGCGCGATCGCCCCGGTGCGCAGGTGGTCGCCGTGCGCAAAGCCGCCCGGCAGGACCACCGCGTCGGTTTCGCCCAGCTCTCGTTCGGCGTGCCAGACCAGCCGCGCTTCCCAGCCCAGCAGCCCGGCCACGTGGGCGAAGTCGCGCTCGCTCCAGGTGCCGGGAAAGACGACCACCGTCACGCGAGGCGAGCGGCTCATCCGTCCGCCTCGCTGGCCGCCTGGTCATCGACCCGCAGTTCCCAGTCCGCGGTCTCCATCACCGGGTTGGCCAGCAGGCGCCCGCACATGCTGGCCAGGGCATCCTCGGCCTCATCGCGGCTGGGAGCACGAAAGCCGAGGCGCAGCAGGGTTCCGGAGCGGACGTCGTCGACGGAGTCGAAGCCAAGCGCGCGCAGTCCCCCGGCGATGGTCTGGCCCTCCGGATCCGCGATCCCGGGCCGTAGCCGGATGTGCACCTCCGCCAGCCAGCGCATCAGGCCGATCCATCCCCGTTCGGCCACGTCAGCCCGGTGAGGCGCTGGTACGCGGTGCGGTACCGCTGCCGGGTCCCCGCGATCACCTCGTCCGGCAGAGTGGGGGCCGGCGGCTCCTTGTTCCAGCCCGATCCAGCCACGAAGTCGCGTACGTACTGCTTGTCGAACGAGGACGGCGTCTCGCCGGGGCGGTAGGGCTCCGCATCCCAGAACCGGCTGGAGTCGGGGGTCAGCGCTTCGTCGATGAGGGCAACCCGGTCGTCGATCCACCCGAATTCGAACTTCGTGTCGGCCAGGATCAGACCCACCTCGGCGGCCCGCTCGGCGCCGGCGCGGTAGAGCGCCAGGGAACGTTCCTCCAGCTCACC
>JAYUGK010000108.1:0-5993 GCA_043738415.1 Chloroflexota bacterium
GCGCTCTGGGCGGCGAGCACCTCGGAGCGGAGCATCGGCTCGACCTGCTGTGAGATCCATGCCGACTGCCCCTCGTTGGGGAGCTGCAATGCGACCACCGTGCTGATCTGGCCATTGAGCATGGTGACCTGCACCTGCGCCGTGCCGAAAAAGTAGTTGATCGCCGGACCCGTGAAGGTCTGGGCGACGGCGGTCGGCTCCGGCGTGGAGGTCGCAGTCGGCCCAGGACTGGAGCTCGCCCCCGCGCTCGCGCTGGGCTGTCCGGTTGCGACCAGGGTGTGTGCGCCGAATGCGGCCAGTCCCTGCTGCGAGGGGGTCTTGAAGTTGATCAGCAGCGCAACGCCGACCGCGGTCAGCAGGGTCGCGATGGCACCTCGTTTCGGCATCTGGTCGGCCTCCGGTCAGTAGCTGAAGTGTTCGGTGTGGATGCGGGAGCGCGGCACCCGCAGGATCCGAAGGCTCTCCTTGACCGTCGCCATCATCTCGTTCGACCCGCACAGGTAGATGTCGCGGCGCAGGATGTCGGGGACCAGGCGGCGCAGCGAGCGAGCGTCGAGCGGGTCGGACGGCATCTCGCGGCTGCCCCTCCGACCAACCAGGTAGTGGACCTCACCGCCCCGCTGGCGCATCAGTTCGTCGATCTCATCCCGAAAGACCACGTCATCCCAGCTGCTGGCCCGATACAGGAGTGTGATCTGGCCGGGCGCGCGCGGGTGCTCTTCGAGCAGCGCGCGCAGAGGTGCGATCCCGATCCCGCCGGCGATCATGAGTACCTGCGGTCGCGTTCGGCGCGCGCCGGTGACCACCCCATAAGGTCCCTCCGCGAACACGCGCGTGCCCACCGCCAGGTGCCGGAGCTGGCTGGTGTCGTCGCCCATCTCCTTCACCGTGAGGCGCAGGTAGCGACCATTGGGGGCCGCTGAGAGCGAATACGGGTGGCCGCGCCACCAGCCGTCGCGCGTGAGGAAGCGCCACACGAAGTACTGGCCCGCCCGCACGGCCAGGCGCTCAATGTCGCGCCCCATCAGATAGACGGATACGACGCCGGGCGCCTCGGTGACGACCTCGGCGACCCGCAGCCGGTGGCGCGCGGAGAGCCAGATCGGTTGGCCGAATCGGAAGGTGAGCATCAACGCCGCGGTCAATCCGTACAGGCTGAGCCAATACACGCGTGCCAACGGGTCGTGCAGGAAGTCGCTGCCCACCACCAGCTGGTGCGCGGTGGCCAGCCCGATCGCCAGGTAGGCGTACAGGTGGATCCCGTGCCACGTCTCGTACGCGAGCTTGCGGCGCGCGATCCGCACCGAGGTCACACCGACCGCGATGAACATGCCCATCCCCGCGGTGGCCATGAGGACGTATGGGTAGGTGGCAAGCAGGGTCCACAGCTCGGCCGGCGCCGAGGTGCGATCCATGGCCGCGTAGCCGACCGTTGTCAGCACACCGTGGCCGAGCAGCAGCCAGAGGGTGGCGAAGCCGATCCAGCGATGCCAACCGGCCAGCCGGTGCATGCCAAAGAGCTGCTCGAGCCACGGGCTGCGAGACATCAGCACCAGCTGGACCAGCGCGGTGTAGGTGCCCAGCAGCGCGGTCAGCTGCCCCGCAGCGGTGAATGCGCCGCCGGGCGTGCTCAGCTGGCCGATGCCGTCGTGACGCCACCACATGCCAACGATAAAGAGGCCATTGCCGATCAGTAGAGCGCCGACGTCGAACGGTCGCAGCCGCCAGGTACGCGGCTCGGCAACGGTGCGGACGAATGTCGAAATGGCGACCATGGGATCCATCCTGCCCACCATTGATGGGAACGTCCTGAGAACGCCCCGTGGTCGGCATCTGAGCGAGAATGCGCCGATGTATCCACTCAGGGCCTGGTTCGGCAGGCGCGACGCGTTCCTGGTCGTGCTGTCGATCGGGATCGGCCTGGTGATCGCGTACGTCGATTCGACGCCCAAATGGGACGACACCGGGATCACCGCGACCATGCTGCTGCTGATGGCCGCCCTGATCGGCGGCCTCTCCGCCCGACGGCCGTGGCTGTGGGCGATCCTGATCGGAGCCTGGATTCCGATCGTGGAATTCTCGTCGGCTGGCTGGGCGGGCCTGACGGCAATCGGGTTGGCCGCGATCGGCGCGACGGCCGGCTACCTGCTGGCAAAGGCGGGCCGCCAGCCCTGATCGGCTAGGAGTCCTCGCCGGCCTTCGTGATGCGTCGGCGCGTCGACACCTCGACCGCCGATTCGCGCCCTTCGTGGGCCGGGTGCTCGACCAGCGCAATCAGGCGGCTCGTCATGAAGCGGCCGGTACGCACCGGTGTCCCGCCGCGTGTCACCTCGCTGACCTCGACGACGCCGCGGCTGGTGGTCACCTCGATCCGGCGACCGGCCCGGGTAGCCTCGATCAGGAAGGTCTGCGTCCCCTGACCCGTGTCCACCACCGCTTCGACGCTGTCGCCTTTCATGGCTGCCATGGTACGCCGCGCTGAGCACGCCCGCGGGCATGTGCTATGCTTTGGACTCCCCTCGGGCTCCATGGGCGCACCGGTCTGCGCCCCGGTCCTTACCGCTGAACCCCGACTCACCCACGCCCTGACCGGGCCCCGCTTCACGCGGGTGGGCCTATCAGGAGCTATTCCACCGTGTCATTCACTCAACTGGGGCTTGCCCCAGAACTGCTCCGCGCTGTCGCGGATTCCGGCTACACCGAGCCGACCCCCGTGCAACGCGAGGCGATCCCCTTCGTGCTCGCCGGCCGCGACCTGCTGGCCGGCGCCCAGACCGGGACCGGCAAGACGGCCGCCTTCGTGCTGCCGATCCTCCAGCGCCTTCACGCCTCGCCGCGCTCCGGAGACCGCCGCGTGATTCGCGTGCTGGTGCTGGTGCCTACCCGCGAGTTGGCGATGCAGGTCGAGGAGAGCGTGCGTACCTACGGCGCGCATCGGCCCATTCGCTCGACCACAATCTTCGGAGGCGTCGGCTTCCCCGGGCAGGTTCGCGCGCTGCGCAACGGCCCGGAGATCGTGGTCGCCACCCCGGGCCGCCTGCTCGATCATGCGGGGCAGGGAACCATCAACCTGTCGCAGGTGGAGGTCCTTGTGCTCGATGAGGCCGATCGGATGCTCGACATGGGCTTCATCCGCGATATCCGGCGCATCATGGCCCTGCTGCCCGCGCGCCGGCAGAACCTCCTCTTCTCCGCCACCTTCTCCGATGAGATCCGCCGCCTGGCGGACGGCCTGCTCGACCGCCCGGCATCGGTCCAGGTCGCGGCGCGCAATATCCCGTCCGATCTCGTGGAGCAGGTCGTCTATCCGGTCGATCGGGAGCGCAAGCGCGAGCTGCTGAGCCACCTCGTTCGGTCGCGGGTCATCGACCAGGCGCTGGTCTTCACGCGCACCAAGCATGGGGCCAACCGACTGGCCGAGCAGCTCGACCGCGACGGGATCGAGGTTGCCGCCATCCACGGCAACAAGAGCCAGCCACAGCGCGTCCGCGCGCTGGCCGACTTCAAGGCCGGGCGGGTCACGCTGTTGATCGCCACCGAGGTGGCGGCCCGCGGCCTCGACATCGACGCCTTGCCGCACGTCGTCAACTACGAGCTGCCGATGGTCCCCTCCGACTACGTCCATCGCATCGGTCGCACCGGTCGAGCGGGCGTTGATGGCATCGCCGTGTCGCTGGTCTGCGTTGACGAGGCACCCATGCTGCGCGATATCGAGCGGCTGCTGGGCCATGCCATCCCGGTCGAGACGGTCGCCGGCTTCGAGCCGGACCGCACCATCCGGGCGGAGCCGATTCGCCTGCGAACCGGCCAGGGTGGCGGACGGCCGACCGGTCGCCCCCGCCCCGGCGCCCCGCAACGGTCGCGTCCCGGGGCGACGCCGGCGCGCAGCCAGGGAAGCATCGGGCGCTGGCCAGTCGCTGCGGCCTCGACCTCGGCGGGCCCGCGGCGCTTTGGTCGCAGCTTTTACGGACGGCCGCGCCCCTAGCCCGGCAGCTCCACGGTGAGGGTGCGCCAGACGGCCACCCAGTTTCCGTCAACCCTGGCGAAGACGAAGATCTCGTGCCCGCCCTCGTCGAACGCCTGGCCGCCCCACTCGTAGCGCATCGTCCAGCGATGGTGAGTCACGGCCGAATCGCCAATGACCTCCACCACGGGATCGGTTGCGGTGTAGGCGTAGAGGGTCGCTCCCTCGCGGAACTCCGCATATGACGCGATGCACGCCTCACGGCCGCGCAGCGCGCTCTCGAAACCCGGCTGCACCATCACCACGTCGGGGTGCAGGTGCTCCCGCATGTCCTGCGCTCGCCGTTGCAGCCACGCGTTGTTGATGGCGTGAAAGGCGGCGCGGACTGCGTCCTCGTCATTCATGCGTGCAGCATACCGGTGCCGCAGAGTGCGACGAAATGATGTGACCTTCGGCCGATGGCAGCGAGCTCAATCCGCCCGATCCTGAGAATCCGCCCAACCCCACAGGAGATGGACCGATGCCGACCGAGACCACCAAGCGTACCGAAGAGTTCCGCACCACCGGAGATGAGCTTCTTGCCAAGGCAAGGGAGCTGATCCACGCCGGAAACATCCGCCGCCTGATCATCAAGAACGAGGAAGGGACGACCCTGATCGAGATTCCCCTGACGATCGGCGTCATCGGGGCCGCGTTGCTCCCCGTCTTCGCCGCGATCGGCGCTATCGCCGCCCTGGCGACCGATTGTTCGATCGTCGTGGAGCGTCGCGACTAGGAGCGATCTGCGTGCTCAGCCGCGAGGGCCCCAGACGGCGCGACCGTTCGCGGATGCGAGGCGGCGAGCGCCCGGGCGACCGCCTCGACGGCCGGCTCGAGGGCCCGGCGATCGTCGTCCGTATACGGTCGTCCGCCGGGTCGCGGCCCGATGGTGATGGAGACGCGGGCGGCCCCGCCGCCGGCCTCCACCGCGAGTGACGCTTCGGATACTCCGGCACCGGACTGCGCGACCGACGTGCCGCCCAGGCTGACCGCGCCTCCAGAAGCTCCGAGGGCGGCAACGGAGACGTCGAGCAGGCGACGGAGCGAGGCGACGGGATCCGGCGGCCAGGTCCGGTTGTCGAACAGGGCGGTGAAGGAGGCCAGCGGGGCGGTCGGGTCATGCACCGCCGCCGCATGGCTCTCAATGGACGGCAAGTTCTAGCGCGGCAAAGGCCGGTCGTGGGGCCGCATCCGGGAGACGGCCCAGTACAGCCCCGAAGCAATGAGCAGCAGCGCGCAGATCAGCCAGCCGAACCAGCCGATATCGCCGATCCACGACGGAGCATCTTTCAGGTAGCCGGCGGGTTGGCCGATCCCTGACATGGCGAGCAGAACGATTCCGGCCACGAACAGCGTGAGCGTCGATTTCCAGGTCGGGCGCATGGGGACGACTCCTGCCTAGCCGCGGGTAACCGGCGCCGAGGTGGGAAGCGCGACCTCAAACACGTCGATGGCTGCCGCGAATGGGATGGATGCTGGGGTGACCAGCGGAGCTCGCTCAAGAGCCGTTGGTCACATTTTGCCCACGCGGTGCCGGCCGCCTCGCAGGCACACCTACGCCGGCAGGCCTGCGAAGGACACCGCGCCGTTCACCGTTGCCCCGTAGGTGATGCACCTACCCAACAGCCAGATCCGGTAGTGGGTGAGGACCACCCCGATAAAGGTTGCCCCGGTGAAGCCCGTGCCAGCCAGGGTTCCATTCACGCTGAACGTCTGCTTATTGCAGGCGATCGCGCTTGTAGCCGTCCCTGTTGACCCCAAGGTCTGCACGATCGTGCCGCTGATCGCCCCTGCCAGCTTGCGGACCTTGCCATACAGGCTAAAGCTGCCGGTGATGGCGGTCGCGCTATCCCCGAGCGAGCCGTGGGCGATGGTCGCCTGCCAGGTTCCGTAGTCGTCGGCAGCGACGGCGACCCCGGCGAACGAACCCACTGACTCTGTCGCGGCGTACTCGACGCCACGGATGACATAGCTTCTATCAGCTGCGAGC
>JAYUGK010000109.1:0-1975 GCA_043738415.1 Chloroflexota bacterium
GTGCCGGTCATGCTGTTCGTGGTGGTCGGTCTGGTGTATTCCGCGATTCGCTTCCGGGCCGGCGGCGAGAGGGGCGACGGGCCACCGGTTCACGGCCACCGTGGCTTTCAGACCGCGTGGGTCGGTATCAGCGCGGTCCTGGTGCTGGGTCTGTTCGTCTACGGCACGATCGGCCTGGTCGACATCCGTGGTGCCCAGACCGCGGAGTTCGAGGTGTCGGTGAGTGCCGAGCAGTGGGCGTGGCATTTCGACTATCCCGCAACCGGCGTCGCATCGAACGAGCTGCACATTCCGGTCAACCAACGGGTGCACCTGACCATCCAATCGACCGATGTCATCCATTCCTTCTGGGTTCCCGCGTTCGGCGTGAAGCAGGACGCGGTGCCGGGTCGCATCACCCAGATCTACATGACTGCCAACCGCACCGGTACCTACCCGGGCATGTGCGCGGAGCTGTGCGGACTCGGTCACACCGGCATGACGATGACGGTGGTCGTTTCTGAGCAGGCCGATCTCGACACCTGGCTGAGCAAACAGCCGCAGGCCTCGCCATCGTGAGCGCGCTGGCGCGCCGCTCGATCCTGCCCGGGCCCGGGCTCTCTCGCGCGATCCTCTGGGCGGCCATCGGCTTCGCGATCGGCGCGGGCGCCCTCGCCTTCGGCCTGAAGGCGGATGAGGGCCAGATCTTCGGGCTCGGTTACCTCTTCGCCCTATTCGGCTTCCTGCTTGGCGTTGGGGCATTCCGCTTCTGGCTGACCTGGGCGGCCGGCCGCGAGATCGACGTGGACGAGGAACACGCGGCGCACGGTCGTGCCGGTGACTGGCGTCGCTACTTCCGGTTCACGACCGACCACAAGGTGATCGGCGTCCAGTACCTCGTCACCGCCTTCGTCCTGTTCTTCGCCGCCGGAATCGCGGCGATGTTCATGAGATTCGAGCTCGCGCAGCCGGGGATCGCGACGAGCAAGGACCTCTACAATATGATCATGAGCACCCACGGCGCCATGATGATTACCGTCGCCCTGATCTCGATCATCGGCGGCCTGGGGAACTACCTGGTCCCGCTCATGGTCGGCGCGCGCGATATGGCCTTCCCGAAGGCGAATGCGCTCAGCTACTGGATGCTGCCGCTGGCGGTTCTGCTGGTGGCCATCAATCCGCTGCTTGGCGGCTTCGATAGCGGCTGGACCGCGTATCCGCCGCTCAGCCAGCAGGCCAACCTGGGCCAGCAGGCCTACCTGATGGCCTTCGTGACGGTGGGCATCTCGTCGATCCTGAGCGCCATCAACTTCCTGGTCACCGTCTTCCGAATGCGGGCTCCGGGCATGTCGCTGCTACGCATCCCGATCTTCGTCTGGGCGCTGACCGTCACTGCCACGCTGGCGCTGGTCGCGACCTCGGTGGTGGCAGCCGCATTCACGATGCTGCTCTTCGACCGCCTCCTCGGGACGTCGTTCTTCCGGGCCACCCGCGGTGGCGACGTCATCCTGTTCCAGCATCTCTTCTGGTTCTACTCGCATCCCGCGGTCTACATCATGGGTCTGCCGGGCCTGGGCGCCGTCCTCGAGGTGGTGCCGGTCTTCGCTCGGAAGCCGCTCTTCGCCTATCCGCTGGCGGTCCTCTCGTTCATCAGCATCGGCGTGCTCAGCTTCATGGTCTGGGCGCATCACATGTTCGTCAGCGGCATGGCCGAGTTCTTCCACATCCCCATCATGTTCACCACCGAGCTGATCTCCATTCCCACGGGGATCGTGTTCCTCTCGGCTCTCGGAACGATCTGGATGGGCCGGATCCACTTCAAGGTGCCGATGCTCTGGGTCTTCGGCTTCGTGTGGGCGTTTCTGATCGGCGGGATCACAGGCGTCTTCCTGGCCGACGTGCCGACCGATATCACGCTCAGTGACACGTACTTCGTGGTCGCCCACTTCCACTACACGATCGTCGGCGGAACCATCTACGGCCTCTTCGCCGGGAC
>JAYUGK010000110.1:0-5969 GCA_043738415.1 Chloroflexota bacterium
GCCCGCCTCTTCGATGAGCAGGAGGTGGCGGTGCGCGGCATTCCGGGGATCGCCGCGGGCGATCCGGCGGAGGTGCCGAGCATGCTCGCCCCGTATCGCGAGGCGCTCGACAGTTGCGTCGTGCGTGCCCTGCCGGTCGGCGATGCGCTGGACGACTGGCTGGCGATCGCCGAGGCCGCTACCCTGTCGTCATGACCTACAGCATCGTGGCCCGCGACCCTGTCACCGGGCGATTCGGGGTCGCCGTGCAGTCCCATTACCTTGGGGTTGGTCCCGTCGTGCCCTGGCTCGAGGCCGGGGTTGGGGCGATCGCCACCCAGGCATCGGTCAACATCAGCTTCGGCCCGATCGGGCTGGCGTTGCTGCGCGCCGGGCGCTCCGCGGCGGAGGTGGTTGCGGCCTGCCTGGCCAGCGATGAGCAGGCTGCCGTTCGCCAGCTCGGCGTGGTCGATGCCCGCGGTACCGCGGCGGCGCACACCGGGGCCGACTGCATCCCCGCCTGCGGCCACCTGGTCCGCGACGGATTCAGCGTGCAGGGAAACCTGCTCGAGCGCGACAGCTGCTGGCCGGCAATGGCCGCCGCCTACGAGCAGGGGCTCGTCGAGGGAGCTCCGTTCGTTGAGCGCCTCCTGCGTGCGCTCGAGGCTGCCGAGCACGAGGGCGGCGACGTCCGCGGTCGCCAATCGGCGGCGATCATGGTCGTGGGCGCCGCGGTGGAGCAGGCCAGCTGGCGCGGGCGGCTGATGGATATGCGCATCGAGGATCACGCCGATCCCGTCCCTGAGCTTCGCCGGATCGTGACCATGCAGCAGGCATACGAGCTGCTCGACGATGAGGGCGACGCCGCCAGGGACGGCATGAGTGTCGATGCGCGCTACCTGGAGGCACGGCGGCTGTCGCCAGAGGCCTATGAGCTGGTCTTCTGGCGCGCCGTGGAGCTCACCAAGCAGGGCGAGCTGGAGGCTGCCCGACGCGAACTTCGCATCGCGGTCGCCGCCGACCAGCGATGGGCAACCACGCTGCACCACCTGGCGGAAGGCGGGCGCGAGGGGATCACCGAAGAGCTGGCCGCCGAGCTCTTGGCCGACTAGGCGGAATCGGGTTGGTCGACCGCCGTGGGGCGAGCCACCAGCCCGGTCGCCACGCTCGGCATCGAGCGGAGGGGCAATCCGGACACCAGCCTGAGGCGGGCTGGGGGTCGATCGCGACCGTCACGGGCCTTACTTCTCAGCTGCGGGGGCTTATGGCGAGCGGGCAACCTCCTCCCCGGCTTGCCTGAGCGTAATTCTCATCGGCTGAGAGGTGGCGGGTCGAAGGGGACCGTAGCTGCCGCGCCCTCGGGGTAAGTCCCCGAGAGTGAGAAATGGGAATGAGGCGAGACCGGCCGACCTCGACGACATGACGGGTCATCTCCGCGGCTGTCGGGCACCGCTTCCCGCCGCGGATCCCTACGGAATCAGCTACCAGTTCGTGGCGGTCGAGGCCTGCGTCTCGCCGACCGACTCGAGCCAGCGCTCCGCGTCGATCGCCGCCTGGCACCCCTCGCCGGCGGCCGTGACCGCCTGCCGGTACCGATGATCGTGTACGTCCCCGGCCACGAAGATGCCGTCGATCTTTGAGCGGGTCTGGGTGTCAACCATGCAGTAGCCACGCTCGTCCAGGTCGAGCTGGCCGACGAACAGGTCGGTGTTCGGCTTGTAGCCGATGGCCACGAACAGTCCCTGTACGGCGAGCGTCGACTCCTCGCCGGTGACGGTGTCGCGCAGAGAGAGCTCGTTGACAGTCATCTCGCCGCGCACATCGGTCACCTCGGTGGTCCAGCGCACCTCGATCTTGGGATGGGCGAAGACCCGGTCCTGCATGATCTTGCTGCCGCGGAACGCGTCGCGGCGGACCAGCATCGTCACCTTCGAGGCGAAGCGGGTCAGGAAGAGCGCCTCCTCGAGCGCCGTGTCGCCGCCGCCGACCACCGCGATCTCGCGGTCGCGGAAGAAGAAACCGTCGCAGGTCGCGCATGCACTCACGCCGCGTCCGCGGAAGGCCTCCTCGCTGGGCAGCCCAAGCCAGAGCGCCGATGCGCCGGTGGCCACGATCACCGCCTCGGCACGGTACTCGTCGTCGCCGACCCAAAGGCGGAACGGCCGCTGGCTGAAATCGACGCGCGTGACGTCCTTGTCGAGCAGCGTGCTGCCAAAGCGCTCTGCCTGGTCACGGAAGAGCTGCATCAGCTCGGGGCCCTGGATGCCGCCGGGGAAGCCGGGGTAGTTCTCCACCTCGGAGGTGATCATCAGCTGCCCCAGAGGGACGTTGCCGGCAAAGACCATCGGCTCCAGGTTGGCGCGAGCGGCGTAGATGGCGGCGGTCAAGCCGGCAGGGCCGGAGCCGATGATGGCGACTTTGTGGTGGCGGGTATCGGTCTTGTTAAGGGTGGGCGTGCCCGTCGCGGGCGGAACAGTCGCGGTCATGGTCGAAGTCTATCGGTAGTTGCGCAAAGACGCAACCCGCTGGGACGTCATCGCCCGGACCCGATACGATGGCTCCCATGATCGAGCGCCGCGTGAGCCGCACCGTGGATGTCGGCGGAGTCCTGATCGGCTCAGGACACCCGGTCGTCGTACAGTCGATGACCAACACCGACACGGCCGACGCCGATGCCACCGCCATCCAGGTCGCTCAGCTGGCCCACGCCGGTTCCGAGCTGGTGCGCATCACGGTCAACAACGATGAGGCCGCCAGGGCCGTGCCGATCATCCGCGACAAGCTCGACCGACTGGGGATCGGCGTACCGCTCATCGGCGATTTCCACTACAACGGGCACCTGCTGCTGACGCGCTACCCGGAATGTGCGCAGGCGCTGGCCAAGTACCGCATCAACCCGGGGAATGTCGGCAACAAGCGCCACGACGAGCAGTTCGCACAGATCGTCTCGGTCGCGATGGCGAATGCCAAACCGGTTCGCATCGGCGTGAACTGGGGATCGCTCGATCAGCAGCTGCTCACCGAGCTCATGGACGCGAACGCCGCCCTCCCCGAGCCGCGGGAGAGCCGCTCGGTGATGATCGATGCCATGCTCGAATCGGCGCTCCGCTCGGCCCGCCTGGCGGAGGAGACCGGGCTGGCACACGACCGCATCATCCTCTCCGCCAAGGTGAGCGGCGTGCAGGACCTGGTCGAGGTCTACGAGCGCCTGGCCGCGCGCTGTGACTATCCACTGCACCTCGGGCTGACCGAGGCGGGGATGGGCTCGCGCGGGATCATCGGGTCCAGCGCGGCGCTGGCCATCCTGCTGCAGCGCGGGATCGGCGACACGATCCGGGTGAGCCTCACCCCGGAGCCCGACGGTGACCGAACCGAGGAGGTTCGGATCGCCCAGCAGGTGCTTCAATCGATGGGACTGCGCAGCTTCACACCACAGGTGAGCGCCTGCCCGGGCTGCGGCCGCACCACTTCGGCGTTCTTCCAGGAGATGGCCCGCGACATCGGCGCCTACCTGCGCGACCAGATGCCCGTCTGGCGCTCCACCCATCCGGGGGTCGAGGAGCTCAAGGTTGCGGTGATGGGCTGCGTGGTCAACGGGCCCGGCGAATCGAAGCACGCCGATATCGGGATCAGCCTGCCGGGCACCTTCGAGGAGCCGGTGGCTCCGGTCTTCGTCGACGGTCAGCTGCGAACCACGCTGCGCGGCGACGAGATCGTGCCTCGTTTCCTGCAGATCCTCGAGGAGTACGTCGAGCAGCGCTACCCGGCACCGGAGAGCGCCGCTCGGAGCTAGCGGCGTCTGGCTGCCATGCGGTTCAGTGGCGCGGTTCCCAGCTGAACGAGCGAATCGCCACCAGCAGCGCGGCCACCCCCCAGGCGGCCATCACCGCCAGGTCACTCCCCGACAGGCCGCTGCCGGTCGTCCGCGGATCGTAGAGGAAGGCCATCGCGTCGGCGAAATGGCGGACCGGGAAGAGGCTGGAGATGGTCGCCATCCAGGCCGGCGGGTCGTCCATGCGGATGAAGACGTTGCTGATGAACAGGACGGGGAAGATGACCCCGTTCGTCACCGCGGGAGCGGCCTCGGCGTTGGGGATCAGGCCGGTCAACGCCAGCCCCACCGCGCAGAAGGTGGCTGCCGCCACGCCCAGGGTCAGCACCAGCGCCGGCAGGCGGTCCCAGGGGAAGCGAACGTCATAGAAGATCGCTCCGAAGGCGGCCACGATCACCACCAGCAGGAAGGCCACCAGGACGGCATGCAGAATCCGGCCGAGCAGGTAGGCCCAGCCGGACAGCGGCGTGCCGCGCACCCGCTTGAGAATGCCGGCGTCTCGCGCGATGGTGACCATCATCGCAAGGTTGGTGAAGGTGGCGGTGATGACCGCGAAGACGATGATCGCCGGCGTGAAGAAATCGGCGGCCCGAAATCCTGGGACGTCGCTGCCGGTGCCACTGAAGATGACGTTGAAGATGACCATGAAGAGGAGCGGGAAGGCGAACGTGAAGAAGGCGGCCACCGGGTTGCGCCAGAAGGCCCGATTCTCGTAGCGCACCTGTCGCAGGGCCAGCCGCAGCTCGCTCATGCGCCCGCCTCCGGCAGATCCGGGACGGCCGCTTCGGTCAGGTGCAGGTAGGCATCCTCGAGCGACGGGCGCAGCACTTCAAGACCGCCCAGCTCAATCCCCTCTCCGATCGCCCATTCCGTCAGATCGTGCAGCAACGGCGTGGGCTTCGCGGTTGTCAGCTCGAACGCCGCTCCCACCTGGGTCGCGCCGAACCGCTGCGGCAGCGTCGACTCGGCCGGCAGAGAGAACCGCAGCCGGGTGACCGCATCCGCGCGGCCGCCCAGGGTTTCGGGAGGGCCTTCGGCCACGATCCGGCCGGCCGCGATGATCGCCACCCGGTCCGCCAGGGCCTGGGCCTCGTCCATGAAGTGGGTCGTCAGAAAGATCGTCTTGCCCAGCGCGGCGAGCCCGCGGATCATCTCCCACGCCTGGCGACGCGCTGCCGGGTCGAAACCGGTGGTCGGCTCGTCGAGGAAGAGAAGCTCGGGATCGCCGGCCAGCGCAATTGCCAGATCAACCCGTCGCCGCTGCCCGCCCGACAGCTTCCCGATGCGCCGGTCGCGCTGCTCGGCCAGGCCGACCAGCTCGATCACCTCGTCGGTCGAGCGAGGATGCGGGTAGTAGCCGGCGTACAGCGCGACCGACTCGGCGACGGTCAGGTAGAGCTCGACACCGGTCGACTGCAGGACGATGCCGATCCGCTGCCGGAACCCCCGCTCCCCGCGCGCCGGATCGTGGCCGAGCACCGACACCTCGCCGCCACTGCGCTGGCGGTGCCCCTCGAGGATCTCGACGGTGGTCGTCTTGCCGGCCCCGTTCGGTCCGAGGAGGGCGAAGATCTCGCCCGGGGCGACGCTCAGATCGATCCCGGCGACCGCCTGGAGCGAGCCGTAGCTCTTTCGCAGACCCGTTACCTGGACGGCCGCCTCGGCCATGCCCGCGTCCCGCGATCAGGCTGCGGGAAGGGCGGCGAGGAAGGTCCAGGCGGCTGCCACGAAGGAGATGATCAGGAAGGCGATGATGGCCAGCGGCAGCAGGGCGACGGCCAGGTTTTGCTGCACGGATTGCTCCTGCGGGTTGTGATCGGCCTCGGGCCGGGTGGAGGTGTCAAGCACCAGTCCGGTCTCCTCGCGCGTCGCCGGAAGATTCGCGTCCATCTGCCTCACTCCTCGCCCAGGATCGCGGCCAGCTGGCGATCCAGGTCCGATTGACTCAGCTGGCCAATCTGCCGACCGACGACACGTCCGTCGCGGCCGATGAAATAACTCTCCGGAGGCCCTGCCACGCCATAGCGCGCGGCAACCCCTTCAGCCGGATCCATGACGGCCGGCCACGTGGCGCCCAGGCGCGCCATGAACTCCCGCGCCGATTCGGAACGGTCGCGGTAGACGATACCAACGATGGCCAGCCCGCGGTTGCGATTGC
>JAYUGK010000111.1:0-1971 GCA_043738415.1 Chloroflexota bacterium
CGTCGCGAATAGTGACCGTGGAGGCGATCGAGCTGCTGTCGCTGGAGCATGGGGAGACGTGGCTGGATGTCGAGGTGGCCATCCGATGCGGCCCGGGTACCTACATCCGCTCGATCGCCCGCGACCTGGGCGACCGCCTCGGCTGTGGGGGATACATGACCGCGCTACGGCGGACTAGGACGGCGGGTCTCGACGTGTCTGATGCGGTGACCCCGGATGGGCTCATCGACCTCGCTGCCACGGGCCGTCTGGGCGAGGCGATCCTGCCGGTCGCGGCCCTGCTGCCGCTGCCGCACCTGACCCTCGACGAGGCCGAGGCGAGCCGCTTTGTCCACGGCTCGGCGATACGAGTCACCTCTGGCGGAGAAGCCGGGCCGCGCGCGGTCTTCAGCGACCAGACGCTGCTGGGGATCGGCACGCTGCACGGGGGAATGCTGCAGCCCGACAAGGTGATCGCACCCCGGGAGATGGGTTGATGGCGGAGGCGTTCGCGCTAGGCGAGCTGCCCATGATCGGGCCCGCTGCCATCACCATGGGCGCCTTTGACGGCGTTCACACCGGGCACGTCGCGATCCTGCAGGCGACGCGGGCAGCCGCCCTGCAGCTGACGGTGGCGAGCGTCGCCCTGGTCTTCGATCCGCACCCCGACGAGATCGTGCATCCGGGGACCCGCACCCCGAGGCTGGCGCCCCTGCGGGTCAACATGGCCCGCATCCGACAGCTGGGGATCGACCATGCCCTGCCGATCCGCTTCGATGACCACCTTCGCTCTCTCACCGCGGAGCAGTTCCTGGTGGCCCTTGAGCCGTCGATCGACCTGGCCACCCTCGTCATGTCGCGCGAGAGTGCGTTTGGCCGCGGGCGGAGCGGCTCTGCAGCCCACATGCGCCTGGTCGGACGCGAGCAGAACTTTCAGGTGGTGTCGGTCGATCGGGTGCGGCACCTTGGCGAGCCGATCTCCTCGAGCCGCGTGCGCGAGGCGATTGTCGCCGGAAACTTCACGGCGGCCCGGGAGATGGGCGTCGCTGCCTACCTCGAGGGGACAGTGGTGAGCGGTGATCGCCGCGGCCAGCAACTGGGCTTCCCGACCGCGAACCTGGCATTCGGGTACCTGCCCGTCCCGCCTCCGCGTGGCATCTACGCGGGACGGGCTGTGGTTGTGCATGCGCCCGGAGCCCCCCTCACCCCAATTGCTCCGGCGCTGGTCAGTGTCGGGACGCGTCCGACGTTCCATCGCGATGGCGTCGAGCTGGTCGAAGTCCATCTCCTCGACTTCGAGGCAGACCTCTACGGGCAGACACTGGGGGTCGAGCTGGTGACGTGGTTGCGCGATGAGCGACGCTTTGAGAGTGCCGCCGAGCTGGTCGTCCAGATGCGGCGCGACGAGGACGATGCCCGCCGCATCCTGGGCGTCGTCTGACCTGCTACCATTCACCGGTTAGTGGAAAGAAATGTGGAGGAATACGTGCCGCTCGCCAAGGACGCGAAGAGCGCGATCATGGACGACTACGCCACCCACGATGGCGATTCCGGATCCCCCGAGGTGCAGATCGCGCTTCTCACGGAGCGGATCAAGTCGCTCACGGAGCACCTGCGCACCTTCCAGAACGACAACCATTCCCGTCGCGGCCTTCTCAAGCTTGTCGGCCAGCGCCGGCGGCTGCTCGCGTACCTCGTCCGAAACGACGTGGACCGCTACCGCACGGTGATCGGTCGTCTGGGCCTGCGCCGCTAGTACAGACAACAGCGTGCGCGATCCGGCCGTCGTGACGACTCGGGTCCTGCACATCCGGCCGCAGCGTCCTGGTCGGACAGCCGGCGCAGTCGCGCCGGCCAACCATCAAACCTGACCTGTCCCCGCAGGCCGCCGCCCGCCACCTCGCGTGAAGCGAGGGCCGAGCGCGGGTCGAGCGCCGGGTCGCCAGGCATCGAACATACATCTGGAGGAATCAGTGGCAATCAAAGTAGAGG
>JAYUGK010000112.1:0-1969 GCA_043738415.1 Chloroflexota bacterium
CGCTCCGGAACCGAATCTGATGCCCATAGTCAGGCCGACCAGGAGGGCGCCGCCGATCAGGATGGCGGCCATCACCAGCCCGATCTTGGCCGCCGTCAGCAGGTACCAGCCCAGGGAGTGCCCCTGCGCGCGTCCGGCCAGCCACAGCACGGTGGGTCCAGTGGCTCCATACAGCGCGACGTAGAGGCCGCCCGAGCCGAACAGCTCGGCCGAGCCAAGCCGCACGTGCAGCACGACGGTGGCCAGCAGCCACGCACCGAGCAACGAGCTGCCGGCGCCGACCCCGATCAGCCAGATCAGCAGGACCGTGGCAGTGACACCGGAGAGGCGTTCGACCAGCTCTCCGTCGCGCCCCTCGACGAGCTCGGTTGGCCCGTCCGCGGGCAGGGTCGGCGGGGATCCCACTTCGGCCATCAATTCAGCTGCGTGGGGCTGCGAACGCAAGATCCAGGTCGGCGACCAGGTCCTCGACCGCCTCGATCCCCACCGAGAGGCGAATCAGCCCGGCCGGCACCTCGAGGGCTGAGCCGGCCACCGAAGCGTGGGTCATGGCCGCCGGCAGCTCGATCAGGGATTCGACGGCGCCGAGTGACTCTGCCAGGGTGAACAGCCGCGTGGCGGCCACGAATCGGCGGGCAGCAGCCTCACCGGCCCTCAGCTCGAAGCTGAGCATCGCCCCGGGCAGCCGCATCTGTCGTGCCACCAGCTCGCGCTGGGGGTGGTCGGGCAGCCCCGGATAGTGCACCACCGTCACCTCGGGGCGGGGGACGAGCCAGCCGGCGAGCGCCGCGGCGTTGCCGCAGGCACGCTCCATGCGCACGGCCAGGGTGCGCATGCCGCGCATCACCAGCCAGCAGTCGAACGGCGACGGAACCGCGCCCGCGGCGTTCTGATGGAAGCGCAGCCGCTCCGCAAGGTCGTCCCGACCGGTCGCCACCAGGCCGCTGATCACGTCGGAGTGTCCGCCCAGGTACTTGGTGGCCGAGTGCAGCACCAGGTCCGCCCCAAGCTCCAGCGGCCGCTGCAGGAATGGCGTGGCGAAGGTGCTATCGACCACGGTCAGCGCGCCGACCGACGCCGCCAGGCGCGCCACCGCGCTGATGTCCACCACTTTGAGGAGCGGGTTGGTGGGCGTCTCGATCCAGACCATCCGGGCCGGCTGGGGACCGCGCAGCGCGGCCGCGACGGCATCGAGGTCGCGGAGGTCGACCGCATCGGTCTGAACCCCGTACCGCGCCCAGACCTTGTCGGCCAGGCGCCAGGTGCCGCCATAGACATCGTCTGACAGGACCAGGCGGTCGCCCGGCTCGAGCAGGTACAGGAGGTTCTGGGTCGCAGCCAGGCCCGAGGCATAGGCAAAGCCGTGCGTCCCTCCCTCCAGGGCGGCGATCGCCGATTCGAGGGCCTGGCGCGTTGGGTTGCCGCTGCGACCGTACTCGAAGCCGCCGCGGGTCTGGCCGACGCCATCCTGCTTGAATGTGGTGCTCATCTGGATCGCCGGCGAGACGCCGCCGCTCAATTCGTCAGGATCGGCGCCGGCGTGGACAGCCAACGTTTCGATGCGATCGGTCATGGGGGCGTCATTGTGACAGGAGCGGCCGACTGCGCTGGTCCCTGTGGGAAGACCGAACGGCGAGTGACGGGCCGAGTGAGCGCCGGCCGCGACATGCGGACGCTCGGCCGGCCTCCTCGTACGCCGAATGTCGCTCATTAGCAACACGGCGGCCACTCAGCAGCCGATAGGTTCTCCCAGCGCGGCCCAGCATGACGCGGATCGAATCAGCGGGTTCGCGGGAAGCCCAGGTCGACCTTGGAGGTCCCCGGATCGGGCCAGCGCGAGGTGACCACCTTGGCCCGCGTGTAGAACTGCACCCCCTCGGGACCGTACATGTGCAGGTCACCGAAGAGCGAGGCCTTCCAGCCGCCGAAGCTGTAGTAGGCGACTGGGACCGGGATCGGGACGTTGATG
>JAYUGK010000113.1:0-1963 GCA_043738415.1 Chloroflexota bacterium
GCCAGGCTCGTGCCGCCGCTGCTCGTCGGTCGGCTGAACCGCATGCTGAAGGCCATGTGGGCCAGCTATCCAAAACTCATCGGTGCCGCTCGGTCGGACCGCGCCATCGTCTCGGGCACGCCGGCGTCGCCGGGTCGCGTGAGCGGGCCGGTCCGCGTGATTCGCGGGCCGCAGGAGTTCGACCAGCTCCTGCCCGGCGAGATCCTGGTGGCGCCCCTCACGGCGCCGGCATGGACCCCGCTCTTCACCCGGGCGGCTGGGGTCGTGACAGACGTGGGCAGCCCGGCATCGCACGCCTCTATCATCGCCCGCGAATACGGGATTCCGGCGGTCGTCGGCTGCGGCGACGCGACAGCCCGCCTGCGGACGGGGATGCGCGTCACGGTCGACGGCGGCACCGGAAACGTCGAACCTGAGTAAGGAGAACGGTAACCATGAAAGTACGGAGTACCCAAGTCATGCAATCACGCGACTGGGCGTCGATTGGACTCGTCGCCGGCGTCGTCCTGCTGACGCTCGCCACCTCGCTCATTCACTCGACCCTCGGCGGGTTGCTCTTCACGCTCAACGCGCTCGGGTATGCCGCCCTGGCCGCCGCGATGGTGGTGCCCATCGGCCTTGCGGATCGCTTCCGCTGGTTGATTCGGCTGGCGCTGCTGGGGTTCACGCTGGCGACGATCGGGGGTTGGGTCATGTTCGGCGCCCGCTATGACGTCGCCTACCTCAGCAAGGCCATCGAGGCCATGTTGGTCGCCCTCCTGGTCGTGAGCATCTACCGATTTGACGAGGGGCCGGCGGGCGACCTCGCACGCCTGCGGAACCTTCCGGCTGAGCTCCTTGGGTTGGTGCGTGGCGACCGCTAGGCGGTCTGCCGCGCTGGTCGGCGTCGCCCTCTCGATTGCCGCCTGCGCGGGCGGGACGCCGGCCTCGACGATCCCCGTCCCATCGGGAGCAGTCGAGCTTCGGGTCGTCAACACCCGATTCGAGCCAGCGCAATTGTCAGTGCCGGCCAACGAGCCCTTTGTGCTCTACTTCGATAACGCCGACAACGTGCCGCATAACGTCGTCATCATCGGATCCGATGGCGGACGGGTCTTCGCTGGGGACATCTTTACCGGCGCCGCACAGCGCCTGCTGCAGGTCCCGGCCCTCGCACCCGGGCACTACCGGTTGCGCTGCGACATCCATCCGGAGATGAGTGCGGACCTGGAGGCGGTGCTTCCCCCGGCGTAGGAATCCCCCTGGATGGAAGGGAGGAGGCACACATGGACGAGGTTGCCGTTGGCGGTGCAGCGGATGCGTGCCTGCGGACGGCGGCGAACCACAGTTGATCAAGCACCTGGGCTGGGGCGAAGTGCCGATCCTGGCCTGGTCAAGCCCCGGAGGCTGATCGGCCCCCGACAGGTGATCTGCAGGATTTGACGCGCCCGCACGCGCGCCGCACACTCAGCCTCCACCTCACCCGCCCCCGCGCTCGAGCATGCCGCAGACCACCATCTACGTCGCGCCCCGGCTCGCCGGGACGCAAGAAAACCCGCCACCGGCGGTCAGGGCCGTTGGTCTCGCCCGGCTCTTCGGACGGAGCCCGGCGCTGGCCGGCGTCTCGGTGACCGTGGAGATGGGCCGCATGGTTGCGCTGGTCGGTCCCAACGGCGCCGGCAAGACGACCCTGCTGCGGATCCTGGCGACCGCCATCCGCCCGTCGTTCGGGGCGCTGCACATCGACGGCGTGGATGCGCTCCGGCATCCGGAGATCGTGCGCACGCGGGTGGCCTACCTGCCCCACGCCACCGGCCACTACGACGACCTCTCGGCCGAGGAGAACCTGCACTTCGCGGCCACCATGCTCGGCTGGGGATCGACCGAGGCAGTCCCCGTCGTTCGCGACGCCCTTGACGAGGTGGGGTTGACCCCGGTGGCGCGCGACCGGGTGCGCAGCTTCTCAGCGGGCATGCGCAAGCGA
>JAYUGK010000114.1:0-1946 GCA_043738415.1 Chloroflexota bacterium
ACCAGCGTGGCGGCCTGCGCCTCGGGCGTGCAGGCCTTCATCGAGGCGCAGCGGCTGATCGAGCGAGGAGACGTGGAGGTGGTGATCGCCGGCGGGACCGAGTCCGCCATCCTGCCGGTCGCCTTCGCCGCGCTGGCCAACATGGGCGCCCTGTCGAAGCGCAACGATGACCCGACCCGCGCGTCGCGCCCGTTCGACGCGGACCGAGATGGGTTTGTCTTCGGCGAGGCGGCCGGCGTCCTGGTGATCGAGTCGGCGGCGCATGCCGAGAGCCGTGGAGCTCGGATCCTGGCCGAGGTCGCCGGCGGGGCGCTGACCGGCGACGCGTTTCACATCAGCGCCCCCGATCCGGCCGGCTCTGGCGCGACCCGAGCCATGGTCCGAGCGCTGCGCGACGCAGCGCTCGAGCCGGAGCAGGTCAACTACGTGGCGGCGCACGGCACGAGCACGCCGCTCAACGACGCCACCGAGAGCAAGGCGATTCGAGCCGCCTTCGGTGCGCATGCAGACCGGCTGGCGGTGAGCAGCAACAAGAGCATGGTCGGGCACACCCTCGGAGCGGCCGGAGCGATCTCCGCCCTGGCCGTGGTGATGGCCATTCGTGACGGCATCGTCCCGCCGACCATCAACTACCAGACGCCCGATCCGGCCTGTGACCTGGACTACGTGCCGAACGTGGCCCGCCGACTGGCGGTCGAGGTGGCGATGATCAACGGCTTCGGCTTCGGCGGGCAGAACGCGGTCGCCGTCTTCCGCCGCTACGCCTGACCGCTATTCCCCTGCCGGGTCTCCGGTGACGTACAGCTCGGGCGTGTGCTGCGGGGCGTGCCCGGGGAGCGAGGCGACCCAGTCGCGGAGCGCGCTCTCCGCCGTGCTGAAGGCCAGCTCCGACCACGGGATCTCGTCGGGACCGAAGTCCCTCACCTCGGTGGTCTCCGCGCCCGGCAAGGCTTGCCCGCCGACGATGCTCGCTTCGTAAACGAGGGTCACCACCCCGGCGTGTGGCCGCGAGTAGGCCCCGATCAGCCGGCCGACCTCGACCAGCAGCTGCGTCTCCTCTTCGGTCTCGCGCCGGGCGCCCTCCTGCGCGGCCTCCCCCACCTCGAGGTAGCCGCCGGGGTACGTCCAGCGCCCCCGCCCCGGCTCGATCGAGCGCCGCGCGAGGAAGACGCGTCCTTCCCGGACCGGGAGTGTGCCGACCACCAGCCGCGGGTTGCGCCAGGTGATGTGGCCGTTGGGACAGAGCAGTCGCGGCCGGTGATCCTCTTCGAGGACCCGCTCGACGACGGCCTGCCCGCAGGCCGGGCAGAAGGCTGGCTCCTCGCCGATGGTCATCGGAAACGAGTCTCGATCATCGCGTTGTGGCATGCCACGGATGGTAGACACCGGATGCCACAATGTCGCGATCCATCTGGAGGAATCCGTGTCGGCTGCAACGCTCCCGGCGCAACCATCGCCCTACGCGGTCCTCCGTAACGGCCGTTTCGTGCGGCTGTGGACCGCTCAGCTGGTCTCCACCATCGGCGATGCCCTGACCAGCCTGACGGCGGGCATCATCATCTTCGAGCGGACGCATTCAGTGCTGAATGTCGGCCTGATGCTGATGGCCACCGCCGTGCCGACCCTGATCTTCGGCCTCGTCGCCGGCGTGGTGGTCGACCGGTTCGACCGAAAGAAGATCATGGTCGCCTCAGACCTGGTGCGGGCAGGGTTGGTGGCCACCATCCCGTTCCTGGTCAGCGTGGACATCATCTGGCTGTACGTGATCGTGATGGCCTCGGCCTCGGTCACCCAGTTCTTCGCGCCGGCCAATGAGAGCGTCCTCCCGGAGATCGCCAGCGAGGAGGAGCTGGGGGCCGCCAACGCGATCATGGCAATCGCCCAGTTCGGCTCGACCGCCATCGGCTTCGCGGCGGCCGGCTTCCTGGCCACCACCGGATCGATCA
>JAYUGK010000115.1:0-5893 GCA_043738415.1 Chloroflexota bacterium
CTGCTCGACCTTCTGGGGCTGCCCGACGAGGACGCGACGCCCGAGGAGGTTCGCCGCCGTGCGCGTGCCTGGCTGCAGGATGCCGGGGCCGACTCGCCCGCCGAGACTGCGGACCTGCTGGCCGCCACCGTCGGTGCCTCAGAGACCGATGTCCTCGATCGCGCGGCCCTCTTCGCCGCATGGCGGACGGCGCTTGAGCTGGCAGCGGCCGAGCGGCCGCTGATACTCGTGGTCGAGGACCTGCACTGGTCGAGCGACAGCCTGCTCGACCTCGTCGAGTTCATCCTCCAGCCGCGCGCGGACTCACCGATGCTGATGCTCGCCCTGACCCGCCCCGAGCTGCTCGAGCGGCGTCCGACCTGGGGCGGAGGGCGCCGGAACCATGTCTCGCTCGCCCTCGAGCCGCTCGACGGGGAGTCGGTCGAGCGTCTGGTCCAGAACATCCTGGAGGGCCCGGCGCCGGAGCTGATCCCGATCGTGGTCCAGCGGTCCGAGGGGAACCCCTTCTATGCCGGCGAGATCATCCGCTCGCTCGTCGAGCGCGGCGTCAACCTGCGCGACCCCGACGCGATCGCCGCCGCCTCGGCGGGCCTCCCGGATAACGTCCAGGGCACGGTGCTGGCGCGCCTCGACGCCCTCGACCCGGTCTCGCGGCGCATCCTGCAGCTCGGCTCGGTCTTCGGGCGCGGCTTCACCGTGGGCGGCATTGGTGCGCTCGAAGCGGGTCTGGGCGATGAGGCCGAGGGCGCTGTCGATCGGCTCGTCGACCGGGAGATGCTCCGCCCGGCCGCGCACGGAGAACTGACATTTCGTCACATCCTGATCCGCGAGGTGGCGTACAGCACCCTGCCGCGAGGCGAGCGGGCGCTGCACCACGGCGCCGCGGGACGCTGGCTCGAAGGCCGCTCGGCCGGCCGCGAGGATGAGCTCGCCGAGCTCATCGCCTTTCACTGCCGCGAGTCCGCGGTCCTCGCGGCCGCGGCCGGCGAGCGGAGTCCCGAGGAGGAGATGCGCGCCGTGGAGTGGCTCGGCCGCGCCGCCGAGGTCGCGGCCGCCGCCGGGGCGACGGTCGAGTCGACGGCTCACCTCCGCGCCGCGATCGACCTGGCGCAGACGAGCCAGCAGCCGGAGCTCTACAAGCGCCTTGGCGAGGTCTCTGGCGCAGGCGACCCGTCGGTCCAGGCATTCGCCAACGCGTTGCGCATCGGTACACAGGAGGGTCGGCCGCCTGCCTTCTTGCTCGCCTGTCTGGGCCAGCAGCTGATGGTGATGTGCCGCTGGTTCGCGTCCGTCGCGCGCCAGCCGTCAATGGACGAGATCGCCGCGATGATCGAGCGCGGCCGCGCACTCCTGACTGAGGTCGCGGAGCCGGCCGCGCGCGCCGGGTTCCTGATCGCCATCGGCTTCATGCCGTTCTGGATCCGCAACGCCGGCATCCGCCTGCCCACCGCGCGCGACCTCGAGGAGGCGAGGGCCAGCGTCGCCGCGGGACTCGCGATCGCCGAGCAGCTGGACGACGCAGCGCTGATCAGCGCCGCCCTCGATGCGATGACCTCGCATGAGCAAACCATGAACCCGAGCCAAGGGCGCGAGATATCCCGGCGTCGTGTCGCCATGGCCCATCGGCTCCCGCTCGAAGAACGCAACGATGCGCTGAACATGGTCGCGTGGACCTCAGCGATGCTCGGCGACCTGCCGCAGGTCGTCGACTCCTCGGCGGCGGCGCTGGCGCTGCTCCAACCCGGCCAGAGCCCGGGCTACGGAGTGAACAGCACCTCGTGGCAGGCGTATGCCGCGGCGCTCACTGGGCGCTGGGACGACCTCGTCGCGAGCGCCGAGCGGCTTCGGCACCTCTGGCTCGAGGCCGACCGCCCGGCCGCGAGCTACGGTCTGCAGGGCCTCCTCAGCGCCATCGACTGGGCCCGCGGCCGGGGCGAGGACGAACTCCTGCAACGCTGGCGGGAGGTGGCCGGGGAGATCATCGGCCGCTTCGATCCAGGCCACCCGGTGGCGGCCCTGTCGGCGGTCGCTGAGGTGCAGCTGGACGGGATCGTGGAACTCATCCGCCACCCGGATCGCTACCCGGATCGGCGCCACTACGTCGAGCACGCCATGGCGATCTGCGCCGACCGCTTGCAGCCGGTGCCGAAGGACGTCCTCGATGAGATCATCGGCCGCGCGGAGACCGACCAGATGCGGCTGGTCGAGGCGCAGGGTCGCCGGCTGCGGGGGATCCTGCAACAGGACGCTGACGACCTGGAGCGCAGCCTCGATGCGTTCGACCAGATGGGCGCCGCGCGCTATGCGGCGCGCCTCCGAACGGAGCTCGGCCAGGCGCGCGGCGACGAGGCGCTCGAGCAGGCGGGGATGCGGGAGCTCGATGCGATGGGTGAGCTCGAGCAGCTCACCCGGCTCGCCGCGCGGTGGCCCGGGTTCCATCTGCCAGGCTAGGTCGTGTCTGGGTCATCATCGTTTCAGAAGGCCTCCTCTCCATTCTCCGTCTCGCGTTGACACCCCCGGCGACCGGTGCTACAACAAGGCACCTTTCGGCCGGGTGACCCTTCGGAGGGGGTTTTTCATGGCTGGGCACCGCCTGCACGTGGGGAGACGATGACGCTCGGAGAGACCGACACCAGCGGCCGACGGCGACGCCATCTCTCGGAGCTGGCGATCCTGCAATCAACCCAGGGCGAGTGGGAAGAGGCGGTCACCACCAATCGCCAGCTGCTCGAGCTGGGGGGTGACACCGACACATACAACCGCCTCGGCAAGGCCCTGGCCGAGCTCGGCCGGCATACGGAAGCGCTGGAGGCGTACGAGCAGGCGCTCGGGCGCGATGCCAGCAACCGGATCGCCGAGCGGAACGTGGCGCGCCTGCGTGTCATCGCGACCGGTGAGGCGGTCGCGGTCGGCGACGGCAAGCCAGAGAAGGCCACCGCTGCGCACTTCATCGAAGAGATGGGCAAGACCGGCCACGCGCGTCTCATCAACTCGCCGCCGGCCAAGCAGCTTGCCGCTCTCTCGCCCGGCGACGCGGTCGAACTGAAGCTCGAGGGCGGTCTCCTGGCGGCGCGCGTCGGCGAGTTGGAGATCGGCCAGGTCGAACCGCGTGTCGCCACGCGGCTGGCCAAGCTGATCAAGGGCGGCAATCGGTACGAGGCGGCCATCACCACGGTCGACCGGGCCGAGGTGCGGATCATCATCCACGAGGTCTTCGCCCATCCGGCGAACGTCGGCAAAGTGTCGTTCCCCGGCAGCTCGGGTGCCCGGGCCGGTGACGTCAGGCCGTACATCAAGGGGACCGCGCTCCGCTACGATGACGACGAGGAGTCCGAGGAATACGAGGAGGAGTCCGAGGAGGTCGAGGAGCTCGACACCAGCCTCCCTGAACTCTCCGCCGAGCCGGACCTCGAGGAAGAGCTGCTCGAAGAACCGTAGGAGCCGATGAACGAGGGCGAGCGGAAGCGATTGGATCACGTGGTCCTTCCTCGTCGGCTTCCCGGGCTCGCGCTGCTGGAGCGCTACTTTCCCTCGCCGGCCGATAACCAGCTCGACGCCGAGCTCGCCTCGTTCGCACGTGCGGGCGACATCGTGCTCGACCCGTGGGCCGGCACCGGCTGGACCGCGCGGCGCGCCATCGCCGCGGGGATGCGGGTCGTCGCCGCCGATCCGAGCCCGTTCGCGCAGCTGGCCGCCCAGGCGTTCCTCTTGGCGCCCGAGCCGGCAGCGCTGGATGCCGCTTTCAACCAGCTCTCTTCGTCGCGGCGGGTCGACGTGCCGCTGCGCCAGCACATCGAGGAGCTCTACGCAACGCGCTGCGCGGTCTGTCGGCGCCCGGTGGTCGGCGAGCAGTTCATCTGGCCACGCGATGGGGACGCCCCCGGTCGCAAGATCTATCGCTGCGCCAACTGCGACGCCTCGATCGGCGGGCCTGAGGAACGGGTGGCTCCGGTCGACGATGGCGACCTGGCCAAGCTCGGCATCGACCGGCCCGCCGCAGCCCTGAACGCAGAGTCATCGGACCCGGCGGCCGACGCTGACGATGAGCTTCCCCCGGCGCCGGTCGGACTGACTCGGGCACCCGAGCCCGGTGACGATCCGGACCAAACGCTGGGGGAGCGCGGAGGGCCACCTCCACCACCGCCAGGCGCCGCAGATCTCCCCAGCGGTTTGACGAAGGCGGGCCGACCGCGCTTCGCTTCGACGGTGCATCCCGACCCGGCGCCCGCTCCCAGCACCGATATCCGGCAGAGCCTCCACTACCAGCAATTGCGCGATCGCTTCCCCGTGCTGGATGGGCATGACGAGCTGGTTGATGAGCTGCTCGACCTGTACACGCCCAGGAACCTCTACGCGCTGCAGACGATCGCCACCAAGATCGACGCCGAGTTTCGTGACCCCCCGTTGGCCGCCATCTTCCGCCTGGCGCTGGCCGCCTGCCTGCTGCCCGGCAGCCGCCTGAACGGGTACCCGGGCCGCGTGGCCTCCCTGCGCATCAGCGGCGGCCACGTCCGCCAACCGGCGTCCCGGCACCAGCGCGAGGTGAACGTCTGGCGCCTGTTCGAATCCGCCGTGACCGATGTGCGGATCGCATTGGCCGCCATCGGCCGCGATCGGCGCCAGGCTCGCTTCGCTGCCGACCTCGGCGAGCTCAACGGCTCGGCTGCCGCGAACGTGCTGTGGATCCGCTGCCGACCCGCCGTGGTAGGTCAGTACCTGCCCGCAGATGGGGTCGACCTGGTGCTCGGATCAGCCGCGCCCCCGGCCAGCCTGGACGAGCTGAGCTTCGAATACCTCGCCACCGCGTGGCTGCTCAGTCGCGAGGCGGCCGAGACGCTGCGCCTCGAACCGCTCTTCGGCGCGCCGCAGACACGCGCCGAGGCAGCAGAGGCGACCGCGCTCCGTCACGCGATGGCGTCAGCGGCGGGGGCCCTCAAGCCCGGCGGCTGGTACAGCGTGCTGCTGGAGGGCTCCGGCCCTGAGCGAATGCTGGCCGTGGCGGTCGCCGGGGCGGCGGCGGACCTCGAGCTGGTGGATGTCATCCCCCGCGAATCGGTGCGCTCCGGTGACGGTGTCACGTTGCACTTTCGCAAGCCGCCCACCGTCGAGCGGGCGGCCGAGGCCGAGAAGCCAGCCCCCTTGCGGCTCGGCGAGGAGGATGGCCGCCTGACCTACCCGGAGCTCGCCGATGCGATCGAGAGATCGGCCGTTGCCCTCCTCCGAGAACGCGGCGAGCCGGCCGGACTGCTTCGCATCGCCGCGGCATTGCTCGTCGATCTGCAGAGCACTGGTCTCCTGCAGCGCGTGGCGGCCGGGCGCGGCGCCGCCACGGAGGACGTTAGCGAGACCCCGGAGGAGAGCGCAACCGAGGGCGAACGTCGCGACCGGAGCGGCGCCGTGCTGCTCTCGAGCCTCCTGCGCGAGGAGCTGGAGCGTGACGACCACCCGACCCTGCTGCATGTCGGCGAGGGGGATCGGCCCACCTGGTGGCTGCGCCAGCCGGAGCTCGTGGAGTCGCCGCTCGCCGACCGCGTTGAAAGGGCCGCGTTTTCGGTGCTCACGACCGCCGGTCGTCTCGACGAGTCGTCATTCCTCGAGCGGATCTACGCCCTCTTCCCCGGTATCGGATCGCCTGACGAGGAGCTTGTGCGCGCCTGCCTGGCGGCGTACGCGGTGATCGGCGAACGGGGCCAGCTCCGGAGCGAGGAGACTCTCAGCGGGCGGCAGGACGACCACGCGCGGGTGATCGGCACCCTGGTCGACTATGCCCATCGGCTGGGCCTGCGGGCCTGGGTGGCCCGCAATGAGCAGGATCGAGTCGACCGTGGAGTGCCGCTCGGGGACCGATTGCGCGAAGACGAACGCCGCGCCTATCTGCCGCTGGTGGTACGGG
>JAYUGK010000116.1:0-1940 GCA_043738415.1 Chloroflexota bacterium
CCGCAAGGCCGAGCGCTACGGCGCGTGTCGGCGTCTCGAGCGCCGTGACCGCGGCCACCGTCATCAGCACTGCCGCGCCGACGAACAGGACCGCGGTCAGCTGACCATCCGCGATGCCGGACGCGAGCAGCAGGACCGCGGCCAGCGCGCCTTCGGTCAGCAGAAAGAGCCCGACGAGGGCACCGAACGCTACCCGCCGGTCCGTGACGGGCTCGCCGCGCAGGGAAGACGCGGTCGCGAAGGCCACGGCGCTGATGCCGAGGCCCAGGCTCAGCCCGGCGGCGCCGACCATCTGGAACGCGGCGAGCGCGAAGGTCATGGCCATGCTGCCCAACGCGGCGGCATCGAGGAGATCCCGCGGGCGGCCGTTGCGCAGCCAGGAGACGGTTGCCCCCTCGAACGCGAGTCCGGCAGCAACTGCGGCTGTCCCGGCGAAGCCCGGTGCCACCCACGGGAGCGGCGTGCCGAGGAACGGCGCCGGGTAGAGGCGGGCAGCAGCCAGAGCAGCCAGCGGCAGGAGCGCCGCGCTCAGGCGGGCTCCGGCGCGGGCGGTCGTCGTGGCGAGCGATCGGTCCATGCGTATCCGCGGTGCGATGAAGCACCACGAGTCTCGGGGGAGCTCGGCAGGGCGACAATAGTACGAAGAGGCACGGGACTCGCGCGCTGCCGTATCCTCGTTCGGTGGCCACGCCCCCGATGAGCGGCACGGTGATGTCGCGCCGCCGATTCCTGGAACTCACCGATCAGTTGATCGCCGATGGTGACGCGCTGCTCGTCGAGCCGGACTGGAACCTGTTCCGCGCCTGGCTGCTGAACTGCGACGAGCTGCTCGAACGGGTCTGGGGCCGGATGGACCGATACCACCTCGCCTGGCTGAACGTCGGCCGCGACTCGGCGCCTCCCGGCTCGCCGCTCGATACGGCCGGAACCGCCCGGTTCATGACGGAGCTGGCGAGCGCCAAGCTCGCCGTCCTGCGTACCATGCGGACGGCCGTTGCGCAGCGCGGCGCACGGACCCTCAGTGACGACGAACCCAGCCAGGAGGATCGGTGAGCGATCGCCCCGACGAGATGACCGGTGGCCTGGCCGCCGTGCTCGCGCACCCCGACGACGAGAGCTTCTCGTGCGCCGGCGCGCTGGCGCTGGCCCATGACGCGGGGCGCACCGTGCGCCTGCTGCTGCTGACCCGCGGCGAGGCCGGCAACACCGATGGCACCCCCGACCTGGACCTGGCCGATGCGCGCGAGGAGGAGATGCGCTGCGCCGCCGCCAAGATCGGGATGGCCGAAGTGACCGTGGTCGATCACCCCGATGGCCGCCTGGCAGAGGTCCCGTTCGCGATTTTGGTCGATGAGATCGCTGCCTGGCTGGCCGACCGCCGCCCGGACGCGGTGATCACCTTTGGCGCGCACGGGGTCACCCACAATCCCGATCACGTGGTGGTCGGCGCGGCCACGCGTTGGGCGATCGAGCGGCTCGCCGAGTCGGGGCTTGCGCCGCACGCCGTCTACGTGATGGCTCCGGTGTTTGGCCCGGGCACCCGGCGCTACGACCTGTCGGCCGAGGAGGGCGCCGCCAGCCACCGGATCGACATCACCGAGGTGGCCGGACGCAAGCTCGCCGCGCTGGCCTGCCACGCCTCGCAGCCCGACGCCGCGGCCGAGGTGATCGAGCTGCGCACCGCGCTCGATCGCGACGGCGTCGTCTACGAAGGCTACAACCGCGTGCGTCCCATGGTCCCCGTCCCGCACCCGGTCTTCGACACGCGCCTGGTGTAGTGACCCGCCGCTCCGTTCCGCGCTTGATGCGCTGGGTTCGGGGCGTGGCGTGCGGCGTCGGATGGGTGGCCCTCGGAAGCTCACTCGCGGATCGCTGGTAGACTGCGCCGCCTATGACGATTGATTCGAACCTCGCCAAGGTCGACGAGGTGATGACCGCGC
>JAYUGK010000117.1:0-1927 GCA_043738415.1 Chloroflexota bacterium
GAGACGGAAGCGGCCGATCGCGTCGAATCGGCGGTGCGGGCGGTGATCGCCGAGGGGAAGACCACGACCTACGACCTCGGGGGAAGCGCTGGCACCCGCGAATTCGCCGAGGCCGTCGCCGAACGCGTCCAACCCGCCTGAGCCCAGGGATGACCCGCCGCCCCATCTTCGCCTACCGGATCTCGTGGTCACAGCTGGCCTGGCTCGGCCACCGACTGTCGGGGATCGGCGTGCTGGTCTACCTGTTCATGCACATCGTCGAGAACGCGACCCTGGCCTTCGGCCCGAACGTCTACGACGTCACCCAGACCTTCTTCCGGAACCTGCCCGTTCGGTTGGGCGAGATCGTGTTGATGGCGGCACTGGTCTATCACTCGCTCAACGGGATTCGGGTGATCGTGATGGACTTCTGGCCGTCGACAACCGTCTGGTATCGGCCGCTGACCTACGGCGTGATCATCGCCACCGTGCTGGCCATGATCCCGCTCGGCCTGATCATGATCACCCCGTACGCCCCCTGGGGAGGTCACTGATGGCCGGCCACGGACGGCGCATCTGGCCGGTGCAGGGCGACCCGCTGCGTCGCAACCCGTCGCGCGCGGCCACGCCGCGGCCCACCCAGCCCGGCTTCGAGCGCTTCATGTGGTACTTCACCCGAATCAGCGGGCTGGCGCTGGTGCTGCTGGCCCTGGGCCACATGGGGATCATGCACGTGCTGGTGCAGCTGACCGGGCAGCAGATCAATTTCGCCTTCGTCCTCGCGCGTTGGGGGAACCCCTTCTGGCGCATCTACGACCTGCTGCTCCTCGTCCTGGCGCTGGTCCACGGTGTGAACGGGGCGCGCATCATCATCGGCGACTACGTTGAGCGCGGCGGCCTGCGCAGCCTGCTGATCGGTCTCCTGCTGGCGATCACCTTCGTCTGGCTGCTGCTGGGCATCTTCGTGATCGTGACCTTCGATCCGAATGGAGCCCCCGCCGTCGGACCTTTCTCATGAGCCTGCGCACCGCCCCCACCCACCGTCCGGCGCTGCGTACCCATCAGCTCGACGCGGTGGTGGTCGGCGCCGGTGGTGCCGGCCTGTACGCGGCGCTTGAGCTCAAGAAGGGGCTCGGGCCGGAGGCCCGCATCGGCGTGATCAGCAAGCTCTACCCGACCCGATCGCACACCGGCGCCGCCCAGGGCGGCGTCTGCGCGGCGCTGGGAAACACCGAAGAGGACCACTGGGAGTGGCATTGGTTCGACACCGTAAAAGGCGGCGACTACCTGGTCGATCAGGATGCCGCCGAAGTGATGTGCCGCGACGCGGTCGAGACCATCATCAACCTTGAGCATCTGGGCATGCCCTTCAACCGCACGCCTGAGGGCCTGATCGACCAGCGGCGCTTCGGAGGCCACACCCGCAACCAGGGCGAGGCGCCGGTGCGCCGGTCCTGCTTCGCTGCGGATCGGACCGGCCACGCCATCCTGCAGACCCTCTACCAGCAGTGCATCCGCCACGAGGTGGCCTTCTACGACGAATACCAGGTCCTCGACCTGCAGATGCCCGACGGGCCGGGGGGTGCCGTCACCGGCGTGCTGGCGCTACAGCTCTCCACCTCCGAGCTGCACTCGTTCCGGGCGAAGGCGGTCCTTTTCGCCACCGGTGGCTTCGGGAAGATGTTCAAGGTCACCAGCAACGCGCACACGCTCACCGGCGACGGGGTCGCGATCAGCTACCGGCGTGGCCTGCCGCTGGAGGACATGGAGTTCTACCAGTTCCACCCAACCGGCATGTACAAGCTCGGCTTTCTCCTCTCCGAGGCGATGCGCGGTGAGGGCGGCTTCCTCGTCAATGGCCTCGGCGAGCGCTTCATGGAACGCTACGCGCCGACCATGAAGGACCTCGCCTCCCGCGACGTGGTGAGCCGCAGCATCTACCAGGAGA
>JAYUGK010000118.1:0-5847 GCA_043738415.1 Chloroflexota bacterium
GGTGGGGTCTGTCCCGGCTGCCTTCATCGGCGGGCTGCTGACCCTGCCGGCCGCCCTGTATCGGCCGCTGATCGGAGCCGTGCTGCTGGTCGCCGCAGCCCGGTTTGGTTGGACCGCCGGACGCGCCGGTCCCGAATTCCCCCCCAAGGCGCCCGTGCCGGCCGCTGTCAGCTCTGGTGCGGGGATCGGACTGCTGGCTGGGCTCACCGGGACCGGTGGCGGCATCTTCCTGACGCCGCTGCTGCTGGCCGCCGGGTGGGCCGGCACGCGCTTCGCGGCGGGCTCATCGGCTGCCTTCATCCTGGCCAACTCGATCTCCGGGCTGGCCGGCAACCTGGCATCGGTTGGCAGCCTGCCGGCGGCCACGCCGCTCTGGCTGGGCGCAGTGGCGGTCGGAGGCGTGATCGGCTCGGAACTGGGCGCCCGGCGCCTGCCGGCACCCTGGGTGCGCCGCGCGCTGGCGGTGGTGCTCCTGCTCGCCGGGCTGAAACTGATCTTCCTGGCCTAGGCCTCAGACCTCGCTGGCGATCTCGTAGATCTCTTCGGTCGGGATCCCGCTGCGCGCATGGATGCGCTGAACCGCCTCCTTGGAGGGACCGGTCGAGATGCAGAAGGCCTTGCCGCTGACCGGGTCGAGCCATGCATGCTCGAAGTGGACGCCTTCCTCGGCTTCGATCGCGAGGTCGCCGTTGTGGGCGGTGACCAGCTGCTCCTGGGTGACGCCGATGAATCCGCTGTGGACGTCCATGAACTTGCCCATGGTCAGGCTCCCTGCGAGATTTGGCGGCGAGTATACAGTTCGGCCATCGCGCTGCATGTCTCAGCTTCCGAATAACACCCCGGGATTCAGCATGCCGTCCGGGTCGAGGGCCCGCTTGATAGCCCGCATGGCTGCGACATCGGCTGCCCCGCGATCGGCCTCCAGCCAGCGCACCTTGGCTGCGCCGATCCCATGCTCGGCGCTCACCGTTCCGCCCATCTCGATGGTGAGGCGCAGCACGGCATCATCGACCGATTCGTCATCCGGCGATGGACCGATGATGCCGATATGCAGGTTCCCCTCGCAGACGTGGCCGTACAGGTAGGTCCGCGCTCCCGGCGCGACGGCCTGGACCACGGCGCGAACCCGATCTACGAACTCAGGGAGGCTCCGCACAGGAAGCCCAACGTCGAGCTTGTGCGGAATCCCCTCGGCGTTGATCGCCTCGGTGTGGCGCTCGCGGAGAGCCCAGAGGCGGCCGCGACCCGCGTCGTCGCTGGCGAGCACCGCATCGGCGATCAGCGGCATCGCGGCCAGGGCTGCGACCAGTTGCTCGGTGGGGTCAGCACTGCCCTCCACCTCGACGAGCAGGTAGACCGGGTGTGCCTGCCGCAAGGGCGGCTCGCTGCCGCTGTGTCGAAGCACCAGCGCCAGCCCATCGCTGAAGAAGAGCTCGGCGGCCGCGAGCGAGGGAAGCCCTCGACGCAGCTCGCCAGCAACCGCCACCGCTTCCGCGACACCCGGCAGCGCCAGCAGGGCCACGGCGCGGCTCTCCAGCAGTTGCACCAGCCGGAGGCGAGCGCGCGTGATCACTGCCAGGGTCCCCTCGCTGCCGGCCAGCAGCGACGGCAGGTGGTAGCCGGTGTTGTCCTTGACCATCCCGGGCAGGCGCCGCACCACGCTGCCGTCGGCCAGCACCGCCTCGATCCCGACCAGCTGCGCCCGCATAGGTCCGTGGCGCAGGACGTGGATGCCACCTGCGTTGGTGGCGATCATGCCGCCGATGGTGGCTGAATCGCGCGCCCCCAGGTCGACCCCGAAGCCGAACCCTGCGGCCCGCGCGTGCGCCTGGAGGGCGGCCAGGGTGACGCCGGCACCGACCGTCACCTCGCCGGCGATCGGGTCAACCGACTCGAGGTCGCGCAGATGAAAGGTCGAAAGGATGATCTGCGGCCGTCGCTCCGTGGCGCGCGGAACCGAGCCTCCCACCAGGCCGGTGTTGCCGCCCTGCGGGATCACGGCTGCGCCGGCCGATCGGCAGGCCCGCAGCACCGTCACCACCTGGTCGACCGAAGCGGGACGCACCACCGCCAACGCCTCGCCGCGCCAGCGGCCGGTCCAATCGACCTGGTGACCGGCGCGCAGGTCCGGGTCCGTCAGCACGTTGCTGGAACCGAGCGCCGCGCGCAGCGAGTCGAGCATGGGCGCAGAGGCGGGGGTCATCGGCCCACATCCTGCCACGATCGAGCACTGGCGAACCGTATCCTCAGCCGACACTCCACACTCGGGGCCCCAGCCATCAGAACGCGAACCCCCACGGCCCTGGCCAGCAGGCCGCTCGCATGACGCGCGTCCGCGCAGCGGTCACCTGGCTCCCGCTGATCCTTCTGCTGGCAGCCGCGGGGCTGGAAGCGCTTCGACTCCCGCTGCTCCTGTTGCTGCTCATCGGGTTCGTGGCAAACCTGTGGCAGGTCCGACGCAAGGAAACCTCGCCGGGCTCATTGACGTTTGTGTACGGGGCCTCCCTGCTGGTGGCGCTGACCATGGCGTGGAGCGGCATTACGTTGCCGGCCGGCGCGCGTGACGGGAGCAGCTGCGCGAGCCTGCTGGCACCGTTTGCGCTGTACCGAGCGGCGGGCGCCGTGCTGGTGCTGGTCGCCCTGGGGTTGGTCGTCCGACTGATCGGGTCAACCTTCGGAGAGATCGGGATACGGCGGGCATCAGCCGGGGGACTTGCGCTGGCCCTGGGCGCGCTGCTGGTGGTCGGATTCGTGGCCGTCTTCATCGGTCCGGCGGTGGCCGAGCCATTCTTCGGACCCCTTCCGGTCGCGCTGGGGAACATGTGGGCGCTCTTCCCGGCCCTGCTCTTCGCGATCGCCAACGCGAGCATGGAAGAGATCGCCTACCGGGGAGTCCTGCTGCGCTGGGTGATGCGCTGGCGAGGCCCCCTGGCAGCCATGGCGGTTCAGGCGGTCGCCTTCGGCCTGGCCCACGGCGTGGGCAGCGACTTCGCCGGTTCGCCGTTGCCGGTGATGGCGGCGACCGCCGCCGCCGGCCTGGCCTTCGGCGCCATCTCGCTGCGAACGGGCTCGCTGCTCCTGCCGATCGCGCTGCACGCCGCGCTCGATATCCCGATCTACTACGCCAACGCCTGCCTGCAGCCGTGACCCGCCGCCAACCGCGCCATTTGGCAATCGCGACGGACGCTGTCACGATCCGCCTCGCATGACCGAGGCCCTACCGATGCTCCCCCTCGACACGCGCGGTCGACCGCTGCATGACCTGCGCATCAGCGTCACCGACCGCTGCAACTTCCGCTGCGTGTACTGCATGCCGCGCGAGTTCTTCGGTCGCGACCATGCCTTCCTGCCGCGAGCCGAGCTGCTTACCTTCGAGGAGATTGCCCGGCTGGTCCGCATCTTCACCCGGCTCGGCGTCGAGAAGGTGCGCCTCACCGGCGGCGAGCCGCTGGTGCGGCGGGAGCTCCCAGGACTGGTCGCGCAACTCGCCGCAATTCCCGGAGTGCGCGACCTGACCCTGACGACCAACGGCGTGCTCCTCACCGAGCACGCAGCGGCCCTGGCGGCTGCCGGGCTTCAGCGGGTCACGATCTCCCTCGACGCCGATGACGACGAGACCTTCATGCGCATGAATGACGCCGGCGTGCCGGTGGCCCGGGTACTGGCCGGAATTGACGCGGCCGAGGCGGCTGGCCTGGGCCCGATCAAGCTCAACATGGTCGTGAAGCGCGGCTGGAACGAGCACGCGCTGCTGCCGATGGCGCGCCGATTCCGGGGAACTGGCCGCATCCTGCGCTTCATCGAGTACATGGATGTCGGCAGTTCGAACGGCTGGCGCCTGGACGAGGTGGTCACCGCCGGCGAGATCCTGGAGACGGTCGCCGCCGAATTCCCCCTGGAACCGATGCCTCCCACGCATCCTGGCGAGGTTGCCCAGCGCTACCGCTACGCCGACGGAGGCGGCGAGATCGGCGTCATCGCGTCGGTCAGCCGGCCCTTCTGCGGGGATTGCTCACGGGCACGCCTCTCGGCCGACGGGCAGCTCTACACCTGCCTCTTCGCGACAAGCGGCCACGACTTGCGGGCGCTGCTCCGCAGCGGCGCCTCGGACGCCGAGATCGAGGCCGCCCTCTCGCGGATCTGGCAGGCCCGCGATGACCGCTATTCGGAGATTCGCTCCTCACAGACCGTTGACCTGCCAAGGGTCGAGATGAGTTACATCGGCGGGTAGCGGGCGGGCGTCTGAGCCGGTAGCCAGAATGGCGACCGGCGGGCTATCCTGTCGCTCCATGTCGTGCCCGACCTGCGGCGCCGCCGCGACAAACCCCAACCAGAAGTTCTGCGCTGAGTGCGGCGCCGCGCTGGCGAAGGCCTGTCCTTCATGCGCGAAACCATACGAGGGATCTCCCAAGTTCTGCCCCGAGTGTGGCTTTGGCCTGGCCGCGGTCACAGTGCCGCCGGCCATCACCACCGTCCCGCTCGCGGTGACTGCCCCGGCCAGAGCCCAGACCCCCGGCTCAGCGACCACGGCCGAGCGAAAGCTGGTGACGGTGCTCTTCGCCGACCTCGTTGGCTTCACCACCATGTCCGAGCAGAACGACGCCGAGGCGGTGCGTGAACAGCTGACCGAATACTTCGGGGTGGCCGAGGAGATCATCGGGCGCTACGGCGGAACGATCGAGAAGTTCATTGGCGATGCGGTCATGGCCGTGTGGGGCACCCCGGTCGCCCACGAGGACGACGCCGAGCGCGGTGTTCGCGCCGCGCTGGAGCTGGTGGATGCGGTCAGCCGCCTCGGGCGCGGCGAGCAGAAGCTGAGCATCCGTGCCGGCGTGCTGACCGGCGAGGCCGCGGTGACGCTGGGCGCCTCCAACCAGGGGATGGTGGCCGGCGACCTCGTCAATACCGCCTCGCGCCTCCAGTCGGTGGCGCCGGCCAACACGGTGCTCGTCGGCGAGGCGACCTACCATGCCGCGGAGAGCGCCATTGTCTTCGAGCCGGTCGGCGAGCAGGAGCTTAAGGGCAAGGTCAGCCCCGTTCCCGCATATCGCGCCATACGAGTGGTGGCAAAGCGGGGCGGGGCCGGGCGGGGCGAGCAGCTCGAGGCGCCGTTCATGGGCCGCGACGCCGAGATGCGGCTGATCAAGGAGCTGTTCCACGCCGCGCCGCGCGAGAAGCGGCCCCGGCTGCTCTCGATCATCGGCCAGGCGGGACTCGGCAAGAGCCGCCTGGCATGGGAGTTCAACAAGTACATCGACGGCATCCTCGAGACGGTGCGCTGGCACCAGGGCCGCTCCCCCGCCTACGGGGAAGGGATCGGGTTCTGGGCGCTGGCGGAGATGGTGCGCAGTCGTGTCGGCCTGCTCGAGCTCGACGATCCAGCGATGTCACGCGCCAAGCTCACCGAGAGCCTGGAAACCTTCGTTCCGGATGAGGCGGAGCGGCGCTGGATCCAGCCCAAGCTCGAGCAGCTGCTGGGCATCGGCGCGAGCGATGCCGGCGGCCAGGAGGAGCTCTTTGCCGCCTGGCGCACGTACTTCGAGCGTGTGGCCGGGGAGAACACCGCAGTCCTCGTCTTCGAAGACCTGCACTGGGCCGATCCGGGCCTGCTGGACTTCATCGACCACCTGCTGGAATGGAGCCGGGGCTACGCGATCTACATCATCTCGCTGTCGCGCCCGGAGCTGCTGGACCGCCGCCCGAACTGGGGCGCCGGACAGCGCAGCTTCACCAGCCTCTCGCTCGAGCCGCTCCCCGACGAGGTGATCGGCGCGATCCTTGGCAGCCTGATTCCCGGCCTTCCCGCGGCGACCATGAAGCAGATCGTGGCCCGTGCCGAAGGGATCC
>JAYUGK010000119.1:0-1919 GCA_043738415.1 Chloroflexota bacterium
TCCAGAGGATGGGTCCTCCTACCGTCAGCAACGAGAACGACCCGGCATTGGTTACGGGGTAGTTGGTCAGGTCGTATCCGAGCATCGGTGCCAGGAGCACGCCGGCCACGCCCAGCGAGAGTGCTGCCCGTCCCCACTCGCCTCGGCCGGCATAGATCAGCGCGTAGGCGATTGGCACCAACTTCAACGAAGCGGCGATACCGATCCACACGGGCCCGCTCCGTCTCGAGACCCCGTGGACCAGAGCAGCCACGATCATGGCGTGCACGTTGCCCGTTGAGGCGGTTCTGAACAGAAAGCCGCCCAGCAGAGCCGCCAGACAGATGGCGGCTACCGAGCGCCGCCGCAGGAGGGGACCCACCGCGACCGCAATGCAGACAAGGAGAACGGCGCTCCAGCCGATCTGGACTGCGGTCTTGGGAAGATACGTAAACGGAACCCAGAGCCAGGCGAACCAGGGTGAGTACCTGAAGACATCGGCGGCACCGGGATCGGCGACCGCTGGGTACAGAGGAAGCCCATCTCGCAGACGTTGGCCTGCATTCCAGTAGGCGTCCATGTCCTCGAGGTTCCAACTGCGGGCGTTGGCCCACACCAGCGCGACTCCAAAGCCGCACGCCACAGCGAGCACCACGAGTTTCGCCCAGCCCAGGCGGTCCGAATGCCGGGACCGCGGCTGCCGCTGAGCGGGAGCCGGCGTGATATTGCTAGCCATCGCACTGTGCCAGGCCACTTCGCGGCGCGCCTACCCGCGCGGACCCGCGGGGGTCGACTAGCCACCGGCTGAGGCCGGCGTCGTCGGATGGGAAGGCGGGTCCTACCGTCGGCAGCAGGATCGGGACCCTCCGGTACACCCACTGGTCGTCGGCGCGCGCGCCGAACGCGGAGGCTGACGCCGGGACGTTGCCAGTCAACACCGCCGTTGAGCCAAGGAGCGACGCTATCTTCAGCGTCTCTGTTGACCCACGCCCGCTTGCGCTCTCGACCATGGCCCTGATGTACCAGTACGTCAGCGACGCCGCATCCGTGTCGGCAGCCTTCGCGATGATCTCGTCCGCCCTTGGAACCTCACACGCAAGGACCGCAACGAGCGCTCTTAGGGTCCCGCCTTCCCCCCGTGCTTTGGACAGGAGCTCCGGCTGGTCGCTCATAGCCGCCAGCCATGCCGCATTTCCCGATCCCAGCCCGAAGGGGTCGGAAATGGACCTGACTGCGCCGGTTCGCAGGATCTGCTCGATGCTGAGGTCACCGCGGAGCGCCTGCCAGCCGCTGTCGGCAGTCACCCATGGAGCGGCGACCAGGGAGTCCGCAAGGGCCGATGACGCTGCTGTGCGGTCACCGGCGCGGGTTGCGACCCAGGCAAGTACCAGATGATTGATGGGTGCGGAGCGTCGCAGCGTGACGGCCCGCGCGGCAGCCGCTGCGGCGCGGTCAGGTCGCTCTTCAAGCGACCACACCACGGCCAGCCCGGCCATGGTGATGTCATCGTCGGGATTGAGGAGCCGAGCCCGCTCAAGTTCCGCGAGCGCTCCTTTGAGATCATTGTCTGCCACGCGAAGCGCGGCCAGTTCACGATGGTAGAGCCCGAGGCCCGGATCGAGCGCGACGGCCACCTCCATCGCGTCACGAGCTGCGTTTAGGTCGCCGGAGCTCGCCGCGTCGCGCGCCCGCTCGTGCAGGAGGCCCGCCCACGACGACATGCCCACCACGGCCACGATGATCCCGAGGAGGGCAAGCTGTCCTTTCCACAGCCTCGGGCCGTGGCGGTACATGGCGCCGGGGGCGACCGGCGGCACGGCGATGGCCAACCAAGCGATCCCGAGCGCGGCGGCGAATGGGAGGTCAGTCGGGTTGGCGGTTCCGCAGGCGACGATGAGGAAGACCAGGGCCCAGATGCTCGGGGGCGGCGGGGTTCTGCG
>JAYUGK010000120.1:0-1919 GCA_043738415.1 Chloroflexota bacterium
GATCGCTCGACACGCGACGTGACCGGTGCCTATCGCAGGACGCAGGTGATGATCCGCGATGGCGACGTGGGGCTGTGGCCCGGCTACCGTGCGCGCGCCTACTCGATGCGCGCTGCGTCGAAGACCACGGAGGCGGCACGCGCCGCGATCGCGGCCGCCGAGCACCCGGGGACCGCTGCTGCGAGCGCATCTCCGACCAACCCTGTCGGCAAGGCTGGCTGGGCTCCGCCCCCCTCGGTGGCGTCCGCCCTCGCACCCAGCGATGAGGCCGGCGAGTCGGAGACCAGCGCCTGATGGGGCGTCAGAACGTGCCGCGCGACCAGTGGCTGGAATTGGGGGCCGAGTGTCCGCACTGCGGAGAGCGCATCACCGAGGCCGAGGTCTACTCCTGGCGCCCGGTACCCGACGATCCGAAACTGCTGCTTGCCTATTGCCCCGAGTGCGGCGACCGGGTAGAGATCAACCACGTCTGAGCGGAGTGGTGCCCCCAACCGGATTCGAACCGGTGATCTCCACCTTGAAAGGGTGGCGTCCTAGGCCTCTAGACGATGGGGGCGTTGGTGTCCGACATCGTACCAATGCGGCCGATGCGTGCCGTCGGCCTGGCCTCGGGCGCGCTCACAGGTAGAAGAGAACGACGAGGATCACCGATCCGGCGAGCGCCAGCGATGCGACCAGCAGCATGACTCCGCCACCGATCGCTATCGCCACCGACATCCCGGCCGATCGCAGCCGGTACGCGCGCTGCGACCAGATCCACCCCTGCACGAAGAGAAAGACGCCCACCGCAACCCCGATCAATGCGCTGGCGAGCATCAGCCCAACTGACAGCTGAGAATCGTCGCCCAACAGGGCCAGCGCCGAGAGGCCGGCGGCGATCAGCAGCCCGACAATGCCGATCACCACGTTGCGCAGGAATGGATGCATCAGAAGTCAGAGTACCGCTCTTCGCGCCACGGATCGGCCGAGTTGGAGTAGCCGTTGCGCTCCCAGAAGCCGAGCTTGTCCTCGGCGCTGAACTCGACTCCCCGCAGCCACTTGGCGCTCTTCCAGAAGTAGCGGCCCGGCACGACGGCGCGCAGCGGATAGCCGTGGCCGGGCTCAAGCGGCTTGCCGTCATAGCTCCACGCCAGCAGGCAGTTCGGGTCGAGCGCCGCCTCCAGGGGCACGTTCGAGGTGAAGCCGCCCTCGGCGTGAAAAACGATGAAACGCGCCGTGGGATGGGGCTGGGCGACCTCCGCGATATGGCTGAAGGGGACCCCCTCCCAGGTCGTGTCGAGCTTCGACCAGCGTGTGACGCAGTGGATATTGAGGACTGCCCGGGCGACCGGCAGCTGACGGAACTCACCCCAGTTCAGGGTGAAAGGGCTCTCCACGGCGCCGAAGACCCGGAAATCCCAGCCAGCCAGGTCGGGGTAGTCGGGAATCTGTCCAAAATGGAGGACCGGAAATTTCTCGGTGAGCACCTGCCCCGGAGGGATGCGCGCCTTGATCTGCGGATCGTCCGATTTGCGCTGCCAGCTGAACATCTGGCAGCAAGGGTACCGATCCTCGACGCGCCGTCAAGGCGCCGCTCCGGCGATAGACTCCGAACATGTCCTCCTCTCCGTTCAGCTCCTTCGCAGAGGTCGCCGCGGCTGTGGCGGGGACCGCCTCAAAGCTGAGCAAGCGCAACCTGCTGGCGGCGTACCTCGGTGCGCTGCCGGATGAGGACTTGCCGATCGCCGCCACCTTCTTCGCCGGGCGCCCGCTTGCCGGGGCGAGCGACAAACTGGGGCTCGGCTGGGCACAGTTGAGCCAGGCGCTGACCGCCGCCAGCGGCGCCGACCAGACCGCGCTGCGCGCCGCCTATCTGCGCCATTCCGACCTGGGCGACGCCGCCGCGGAGTTGAAGGCAGGCTTCCAACCGTCCGGCAAGC
>JAYUGK010000121.1:0-5823 GCA_043738415.1 Chloroflexota bacterium
AGCGCTGCGCGACGCCGGGCTGCCCAACCCGATCGTCGATGAGTCCGAGGCGGAGCGCACCGGGGTGATCATCGGCTCGGGGATCGGCGGCATCAACACCATGATCCGCGACATCATCGAGGCACATGAGCTGGGGGTGGAGCGAATCGGTCCATTCCTGGTCACCTCGCTGATTCCGGATATGGGCGCCGGCTACGTGGCCATCTACGCCAACGCTCGCGGCCCCAACTACGCCACGGTCAGCGCCTGCAGCAGCAGCAACCACGCCATCGGCGACGCGCTGAACATCATCCGCCGCGGTGACGCCGACGTGATGATCGCCGGGGGCGCCGAGGCCGGGATCGGTGAGATCCCGGTGGCCGCCTTCGCCGCCATGCGTGCCCTGTCGACCAAGCGCAACGATGAGCCGCAGCGAGCCTCACGTCCGTTCGACGCCGACCGCGACGGCTTCGTGATGGCCGACGGCGCCGGCATCCTGGTGATCGAGGCGCTGGAGCACGCGCAGGCCCGCGGCGCGCGGATCCATGCCGAGCTGGTGGGCTACGCCGCCACCGACGATGCCTCCCACATCACGCTGCCGGCTCCCGGCGGTCGCGGCGCGGTCGGAAGCATGAGCCTCGCCCTGGCCGATGCCGGCATGACCACCGACCAGGTCGACTACATCAACGCCCACGGCACCAGCACCCTGCCCAACGACCGGGCCGAGACGACCGCCATCAAGACCGTCTTCGGTGAGCGTGCCCACGCGATCCCGGTGAGCAGCACCAAGAGCATGACCGGACACCTGCTCGGCGCGGGTGGCGGGGTGGAGGCGATCGCGTGCATTCGCGCCATCCAGGAGGGGATCCTGCCGCCGACCATCAACTACGAGAACCCCGATCCGGACTGCGACCTCGATTACGTGCCGAACGTGGCCCGCCAGGTGCCGATCGCTTCAGCGATGAGCAACTCGTTCGGCTTCGGCGGCCACAATGCCACGGTCATCCTGCGGCGCTACAACGCATGAACCCTTCTGCCGACGAGGTACTGGCTGCCATCGACCTGCTGGCACCGGTCTTCGAGACGGCCGGCCTCGATGAGCTGGAGGTCGAGTCCGGGGACCTGCTCGTGCGCATGGCGCGTCCGCCTGCCGCAGCCCCCGCCGCCGTCCCGACTGCGCCCGCCTTATCGATCACCCCGTTCGGCGAGCCGGCGCCGGGCATGCGCTTCGTGACGGCACCGTTGACCGGGGTCTGGTACGCCTCGCCATCTCCGGGCGCGAGGCCCTATCTTCAGGAGGGCGACGAGATCGGCGCGGGGGCGGTGGTCGGTCTGATCGAGGCAATGAAGCTGTTCAATGAGATCAAGTCCGACATCGCCGGGCGAGTGACGAGAATCCTCGTCGAGCGCGGCACGCTGGTGAAGCGTCAGCAGCCATTGATTGAGATCGACCCAGGCTGACGTCAAGATGGCAGGAGGAGCAACGAGGCCGATGGCGACCAACGCACGGATCACCGGATGGGGCATGTACGCGCCGTCACGGATCATGACCAACGACGACCTGACCCGGCTGGTCGACACCACGGACGAGTGGATCGTGTCGCGCACCGGGATCCGCGAGCGTCGGATCGCGGCCGATGGCGAGACCACCACATCGCTGTCGGTCAACGCGGCGCGCGATGCGCTCGCCGTGGCGGGGGTGGATCCATCGGAGCTCGACCTGGTAATCGTGGCGACCTGCTCGCCCGATTACCCGCTGCCGGCCACCGCGGTCACCGTGGCGACTGCCCTGGGAGCCACGCGCGCGGCGGGGTTCGATCTGCAGGCGGCCTGCTCTGGCTTCCTGTACGGCCTCGCCACCGGCAGCAGCTTCATCGGCAGCGGCATGTACCGCAACGTGCTGGTGATCGGTGTCGAGGTCCTCAGCCGCTTTCTCGACTGGACCGACCGTAACACCTGCGTGCTGTTCGGCGACGGGGCCGGTGCGGTCTTGCTGCAGGCCTCGGACCAGCCGGGCGGGCTGCTCGGGTTCAACCTGTACAGCGACGGGACCGGCTTTGAGGGGATCATCGTGCCGGGGGGTGGCTCGGTCTGTCCGGCTTCGCCGACGACCGTCGCCGAGGGGAAACATTTCATCAAGATGGCCGGCCGCGAAGTCTACAAGTACGCCACCCGGCAGATGGCCGATTCCGGGGTGGCGGCCCTCCGTGACGCGGGACTGACGGTCGACCAGGTCGACCAGTTCGTCTTCCACCAGGCCAACCTGCGGATCATCGAGAACGTCCAGCGCCAGCTCGGGATCTCCGACGAGAAGCTCTACGTCAACATCGAGAAGTACGGCAATACGAGCGCGGCATCGGTGCCGATGGCCCTGGTCGAGGCGGTCGCCGCCGGTCGCATCAAGCCGGGTGACAACGTCCTGATGGTGGCCTTCGGTGCGGGCTATACCGCCGGGGCCGCGGTGGTCGAATGGACCGCCGATCCGGCTCGAGCGTTTCTGGCGCCAGGTGAGCAGACCCGGCTCGGCCAGCCACGCGTCAGCGATCCCGAGTTGGCGGTGGCCGGCTGATGTTCGATCTGACCGGCAGGGTCGCTCTCGTGACCGGCGGGAGCCGGGGACTCGGCCGCGCCATCGCTCTCGCGCTGGCCGGCCAGGGTTGCGACGTGGCGGTCAACTACCGCGGCAACCAGGCCGCCGCCGACGAAGTGGTGGCCATGATCAGCGCTATGGGGCGGACCGCGCTGGCGATCCAGGGCGACACGAGCGCCGGACGCGAGGCCTGCGAGACCATCGTCAAGGCGGCGCTCGACGCATTCGGCAAGGTCGACATCCTCGTCAACAACGCGGGCATTACCCGTGACAACCTGCTGATGCGGATGGACGAGGAGGAATGGAACTCGGTGCTGGCCACCAACCTGGCCGGCCCGTTCTGGATGACCCGCGCCATCGCCAGGCCGATGATGAAGGTCCGCTATGGCCGCATCATCAACATGAGCAGCGCCGCCGGCCGGATGGGGAATCCCGGCCAGGCCAACTACGCGGCCGCCAAGGCCGGGCTGATCGGCCTCACCAAGACGACTGCGCGCGAGCTTGCCAGCCGCGGGATCACCTGCAATGCCCTCGCCCCCGGCCTGATCGAAACCGATCTGACCGCCGATCTGCCTCCGGCCGCCGCCGAGGCGATCAAGACGCTCACCCCGATGGGTCGCACCGGGTCGGTCAAGGATGTCGCCGCGGCCGCCGTCTACCTGGCGTCCGACGAGTCGAGCTATGTAACCGGCCAGGTCATCGGCGTTGACGGGGGCATGGTGATGGGCAGCTAGGTCGCCGATCCGGACGCTGGCGGGCGGCGAGCCTGACTGCGAGAATGTGGGCCCACCACCGGGCATCAAGAGGAGAACCGCATGCTGTCCATGGCCACCCTGTTGCGCCCCACGCGGCGCGTCTACGCCCACTGCGATGTCCCCTGCGGGATCTACGACCCCGAGCAGGCACGCATCGAGGCAGAGTCGTGCTACCGGATCATTGAGAAATTCCATGCCAGCACCGATGAGCTCTTTCGGCAGCGCTGCGTGGTCGTCAAGGAGGCGCGTGCCGAGGAGACCAAGCATCACATCGACGTGATGTGGCACGACTACTTCAAGCCCGAGCACCTCACCGCGTACCCCGACCTGCACGATGTCTGCTGGAAGGCCTCGAAGGCCGCATCCAAGGTGAAGCAGTCGACCGATCTCGAGGCGGCGCGCGAACTCCTTGCGCTCATCGACAAAATCGATGAGATGTGGCAGGGGACCGGCGGGCTGGCCAAGACCCGCGTCAACGGGCGACCCTCCTGAGCGACCACCGCGTCCGGGGGCGTCGCGGAAGGGCTGCGGCCACCTGGTTGAGCGTGGCCGCTGGGGTCGCCGCTGGGGCGGCGGCGCGTCGTTGGCTCGACGTGGTCGAAGTCCACGGCGGCTCGATGGCCCCGGCCCTGCTCCCCGGAGACCGGCTCCTGGTCGAGTCGCGCAGCTACACCCAGCGCGCGCCGAAGCCGGGAGAGGTGGTGCTGGCTGCTGATCCTCGAGAGCCGCAGCGCGAGCTGATCAAGCGCGTGTCCGCGGTGGATGCGGAGCTCGGGCAGGTGGAACTGCTCGGCGACGCACCCGCGGCGAGCACCGATTCACGAGAGTTCGGGAGCGTCCCCCTCGCCTCGATCCGTTGGCGCGCAGCGCTCCGCTACTGGCCTCCGGGGCGCGTCACGCGCCTCTGACCGCTCAGCGACTCCCAACAGGGCGGCCACCGCCGCGACGCATCCATCCCGCTCGGCCGGCAGGAAGTCGACCGCCGCTCCCGCCTCGGCGCGGACCAGCCACTCGCTGGCGGTGGTGGGGCGGACGACAATGCGCGCCTCCGGTGCGCGCTCGCGCAGGAATGCGACCACGGGGCCGAGGCCAGCGTCGCCGTACTCCTCCCTGATGGCCCCGACGTCGACCACCGCGACATCGGGGCGCCGCAGCACGGTGGCCTGGTTCAAGCGCGCCACGTCGTTGTAGAAGAAGGCCAGTGCGCCGCTCAGGCGTTCCTCGAGGGCATCGGCCAGGTCCCGGTCGCGCGTGAGGCAGTAGACGAGCAGATCATGGTCGGTGCCTTCCATCGGCGCGAGGGTACCACTCGCCGGAACCGCCGCGGGGCAGCGCTACAATTGCGGGCCGATGACCACCCGCACCGACCTGACCGCCGGCCACCAGGCTTTGGGCAGTCTGCTGGGACGCGTCTGGGCGGTGGACCAGGTTGGCGTTGAGGAGCGTGCCGCCTCGCTCGCCAAGCGCAGCATCAAGCGCGAATCGAAGCTCTGGGCGCTCGACCTGGCGATCCGCATGATCGACCTGACGACCCTGGAGGGAAAGGACACGCCGGGCAAGATTCGTGCGCTGGCGGGCAAGGCTCGCCACCCCGACCCGACCGACCCCAGCATTCCATCGGTGGCGGCGTTGTGCGTCTACCCCAACATGATCGCTGCTGCCAGGGCGGCACTCGCCGGGTCGACCGTCAAGGTGGCCTCGGTGGCCACCTACTTTCCGTCGGGCCAGGCGCCGCTGTCGGTGAAACTCGACGACGTGCGAACCGCGGTCGCTCTCGGAGCGGACGAGATCGACATGGTGATCGACCGCGGCGCCTTCCTGGCCGGCCACTACGCCCAGGTGTTCGACGAGATCGTGGCGGTGAAGGAGGCCTGCGGCTCGGCACATCTCAAGGTGATCCTCGAAACCGGCGAGCTGGAGACCTACGACAACGTGCGCCGGGCATCGGTTCTGGCCATGGCGGCCGGGGCAGACTTCATCAAGACCTCCACCGGCAAGGTGCAGCCTGCGGCGACCCTGCCGGTCACCCTGGTCATGCTCGAGGCGATCCGCGACTTCTACGCGCAGACCGGGCGGGCGGTCGGGATGAAGGCTGCGGGCGGGATCCGGACCGCGCGGGAGGCGATCGCCTACCTGACCGTCTTGTATGAGACCCTGGGCCCGGACTGGATGACCCCCGATCGGTTCCGTTTCGGGGCCTCGACCCTGCTGAACGACCTCCTGATGCAGATCCGCAAGGAGCGCACCGGCCGCTACTCCGGCGGCGACTATTTCACGCTCGACTAGGCCGATGCTCGACGTGGCCCCCGGCACCATCGTCGTCTACAGCGATATCGGCTGCCCTTGGGCGCACGTGGCGGTCTGGCGGCTGCACGACGCGCGTCGTCGCCTCGGCCTGGACGGGATCGTCGAATTCGACCACCGCGTCTTTCCGCTCGAGCTCTTCAACTCCCAGCCGACTCCCAAGGACGAGCTGGCCGTGGAGCTCGACGCCTGCGC
>JAYUGK010000122.1:0-1914 GCA_043738415.1 Chloroflexota bacterium
GAACGTGCAATCGTCGAGACCCGCCCGCAGATCCTGCACGCGCACGACAGCGACGCGCTCGGGCCGGTGGCTAGCGCCGCGCGTCGACTGGGCGTTCCATTCGTCTATGACGCGCACGAGCTCTGGCTGGGTCAGGGGCGGCGGGGGCGTTCCTGGCCCTATTTCGCTGCCATGTCCGTGTTCTTCTCCATCTTGGAACGCCGACTCGTCCCGCGGTCCGCCGCGCAGCTGACCGTGAGCCCACCGATCGCCCGCTGGCTTGAGCGGCGCTATCACCTGCAGCACGTCGCGCTGGTCCCGAACTATCCCGAAGCGGGCCCCGAGTCACGGCACGAGCTGCGCAGCCGCATCGATCGGCAGATCCTGCCACAGGAGGCGCCGATCATCCTGTATCTGGGCGGATTGATGGAGGGGCGGGGGTTGGAGGCTCTTGTTCACAGCATTCCGCTGTTGCGAAGCGGTGCCCACCTGGTGCTGCTGGGGCGCGGCGTGCTCGAAGGCGCCTTGCGGGACCTCGCCACTGACCTGGGAGTGGGCCAGCGGGTGCATCTGCTCGCTCCCGTGCCATCGGACGAGGTCATCGGCTGGACTGCCTCCGCTGATCTCGGCGTGTCGCCGATCGTTCCCTCTTGCCTCAACTATCGATACTCACTCCCCAACAAGCTCTTCCAGTACATGGCGGCGGGACTCCCGGTTGTGGCCAGCGACTTCCCCCAGGTCCGTGACGTCGTAGTCGGCAGCGACGCGGGTATCTGCGTTGACACAACCGATGCGCGGCAGATCGCCTCAGCCATCGACGTGATTTTGGCCGACGAGCCGCGTCGCGGTGCGATGGGTCGCAATGCTCGCCGAGCGGTCGAAGAGCGCTACAACTGGAACGTGGCGGCGCGCGCCCTGCTCGAGGTCTACCGCCGTCTTTCGGGGGAGGCTGCGGCGATCTGACGTCTGTCCGAAAGCACCCCCGCGTGGCCTAGGGCGAGGCGCGGGGGCGCCAGGGCAACGCCGCACGGATCAGCGCGAGGTCGTTCATGCGCACGATCCGCAGCAGCACCACCAGGACCGGGTACGCAGCAATGCAGCCCAGGCGCCAGATGAGGTGGTCCGGACCGAGCAGCGCGGCGGCGGCGAGGCCCATGGCCAGCAATAGGGCTCCCGCAATGCGCGGGAGATCCCACGGCACCGGGTAGTAGCGCTGCCCGGCGGCGGTGGTCGACACGGCCAGCAGGCCATAGCTGAGCGTGGTGGAGGCGGCTGCTCCAAGGTAGCCGATGCTGGGAATCAAGACGAGGTTCAACGCCACGTTCCCGATCGCGGAAGCCCACAGCGTCACCGGCAGGACACCCGTGCGGCCCTCGATATTGAGGCCGGTGGCGCCAATGCTGTAGATGCCGTACAGGACATAGGCAAACGCGCTGAACGGCACCACGAATCGGCTTGGCTCGAAGTCAGGTCGGAAGAGGAGGCGCAGTGCATCCGTGCTCAGCGCGGAGAGGCCGAGCGCGACGAACCCGGCGAAGATCACGAACCCGGTCATGACGCGGGCGTAGGTCTGGCGAGCTCCCGGCTTCTTCGCGATTTCCCAGAAGGTGGCCGCCCAGGCCAGGCTGAAGGGAGCGACGGCGAGTGCATTGATCACCAGGCCAATGGTGTAGCCCGCGGAGTAGACCCCGACCGCACGGTTGCCTATAAAGGCCTGCAAGAGGTAGCGGTCGGACAGGTTCAAGGTCCAGGCTGCCACCGAGGCTGGTACCAGGGGCAGCGAGAAAGCGAGCATGTGGTTGACCAAGGGCCGGTCCCACGCCACCCCTATGCGGCGAGCTCGAACGAGGACCACCACCCCCGCCACCGCAACCACGATGGCCGACACCAGGGATCCCAAGACGACCCCGAAGACCCCCATGTGAAGCACGACCA
>JAYUGK010000123.1:0-1906 GCA_043738415.1 Chloroflexota bacterium
GGGTAACCGCCCGCCGGTTTGATTGACGCCATGCACGCACGCTCCCTGCGCAAGTCCGGTCACTTCCCGAGCCTCGTGGCCGGGCTCGTGCACTTCGACATCTCCTTCATGGTCTGGGTGCTTCTCGGAGCGCTTGGCGCCTACGTGGCCAAGGACCTCGGGCTCAGCTCGTTCCAGAAGGGCCTCGTCGTCGCTGTGCCGCCCCTCGGAGGCGCAGCATTCCGGCTCTTGCTCGGGTCGCTGGCCGACCGGGTCGGCATCAAGGGCCTCGGCCTCATCACCATGGGCCTCACCACCCTGCCGCTCCTGTGGGGGTGGCTGGCCGGCGGTGCGCTCGTGCAGGTGCTCGGCATCGGCCTGCTGCTCGGTGTCGCCGGCGCAAGCTTCGCCGTGGCCCTGCCTCTGGCCAGCCGTTGGTACCCGCCGGAGCAGCAGGGGCTGGTTCTCGGCATCGCCGGCGCGGGGAACTCGGGCACCGTCGTCGCCGCGCTGGCCGCGCCCCGGCTGGCCGAGCACGTCGGTTGGCACGGCGTCTTCGGCCTTGCACTCATCCCGGTGTGTTCCGCCTGGGTGCTGTTCGCCATCCTGGCGAAAGAGCCGCCGAAGCTCGTCGCCGCGACCAAGGTCTCGCCTCTCAGCCTGTTGCGTGAGACCGATCCGCGTTGGCTGTGCGGGTTCTACGCAGTGACGTTCGGATCCTTCGTCGGGTTGGCCGGCTACCTCTCGATCTACTTCGTGGACCGCTTCGATCTCGTCAAGGTGACGGCCGGCGGGTTCGCTGCCGTCTGCACCGTCTCCGGCTCGCTACTGCGCCCGCTCGGCGGGGCGCTGGCCGATCGCTTCAGCGGCACCCGGGTCCTGCAGGTCGCACTTGTCGGCGTCGGCGCCATGGCCCTGGGTGTCGCGTCGGGGCCGAGCCTTGCAGCCACCGTCGTCCTGTTGGCCGTTTCGCTCGGTCTGCTCGGGATGTGCAACGGCGCAGTGTTCCAGATGGTCGGTGTCCGCCTTCCCAGCCGGGTCGGTGCCATGACCGGACTGGTGGGCGCAGCGGGCGGACTCGGCGGCTTCGCCCTGCCGTTCGGCTTTGGAGCGCTCAAGAGCATGACGGGCAGCTTCGGCGCGGGCTTCGCGCTCATGGGCGCCGCTGCGCTGGTGACGGCGTTCGTGGCCGCCGGCCGGCAGCGCCGTTGGTACTCGACCGCTGATGCGGTGTTGGTGGCCGCATGAGCGCCCGCACGCTGGTCGTGATCGGCAACGGCATGGTCGGCCACAAGCTGGTCGAGACGATGTTGGAACGCGACGCGCTGGACACCTGGGAAATCGTCGTGTTCTGCGAAGAGCCTCGCGTCGCCTACGACCGCGTCGGCCTCAGCACGTACTTCACCGGCGCGACCGAAGCCGACCTCTGCCTCGTCGAGCCCGGTTCGTACGACCGCGCCGGGCTCACCGTGCACATCGGCGACGCCGCAGTAGAAATCGACCGCGAAGCGAAGAAGGTCATTTCGGCGGCCGGTGTCGCCGTCTCCTACGACGTCCTCGTGCTCGCCACCGGCTCCTACCCCTTCGTGCCGCCGCTCGCAGGAAGTGACCTCCCCGGCTGCTTCGTCTACCGCACCATCGACGACCTCGAAGCCATTCGTACGTATGCAGACGATCGGACTGTCGGTGTCGTGATCGGCGGCGGCCTTCTCGGCCTGGAAGCAGCCAACGCCCTGCGCAGCCTCGGGCTCGCGACCCACGTCGTGGAGTTCGCCGAACGGCTGATGCCGCTACAGGTCGACGAGGGAGGCGGCGCCGCGCTCCGCCGCCGGATCGCCGCCCTCGGGGTCGAGGTCCATACGTCGATGCGGACGTCGGAGATCGCGGCCGGACCGGACGGCGCGGTCGCCGAGGTGCGCTTCGCGGA
>JAYUGK010000124.1:0-1903 GCA_043738415.1 Chloroflexota bacterium
GACGACGAGCGCCGCATCGAACTGCGCCGGGATGCGGGCGGGGACGTGGCGATCGACGGCAGCACCGCTCACGTGGACGTCGAGGGGCAGTCGCTCGAGATCTCTCTCGCTGCGTCGCCGACCGTAGAGGAGGCGGTGCGACACGCAGCGGCCCATGCCGGAGGAGTAGCGGCCCTGACAGCACCGATGCCCGGGCGCGTCATCGCCCTCCGCGCCCTGGAAGGCGCAGCGGTCGCAGCCCACCAGGCGATCGTCGTGATCGAGGCGATGAAGATGGAGCACGCCGTGGTCACGCCCCTGGCCGGGACGTTGACACGCGTCGCCGTGTCGGTCGGTCAGCAGGTCCAGCGCGGAGACCTCCTCGCGGAGGTATCGGCCTAAGATGGCAAACCGATGACCCGCCCCGAGGTGCGCATCTACGAGGTTGGCCCGCGCGACGGCCTGCAGGCCGAGGCGACCGTGGTCCCCACCGATGCCAAGCTGCGCTTCATCTCCCTGCTGGCCGATGCCGGGCTGCGCGAGATCGAGACGGCCTCGCTCGTCTCCCCGAAGGCAATCCCGCAGATGGCCGATGCCGATGCGCTGCTGGCGCGCCTCGAGCGGCGACCAGGGGTGCGCTACCCGGTCCTGGTGCCGAACGCGCGCGGGTTGGAGCGAGCGGTGGCCGCCGGCGTCGATGCGATCTGCCTCTTCACCGCAGCCACGGATGCCTACGCCGAGCACAACATCGGGATGACGATCGACGGGTCGCTGGCCGCCTTCGAGCCGATCGCCCTCGAGGCGCGCCGGCGCGGCTGGTGGATCCGGGCGTACGTCAGCACCGCGTTCGGCTGCCCGTACACCGGCGAGGTCGACGAGCGGGCGGTGGTCAGCCTCAGCGAGCGGCTGCTGCGACTGGGGGTCGATGAGCTGTCCATCTCCGACACGATGGGCGTCGCCGTCCCGCGGGACCTGCGACGCGTGCTCGGCGCGCTGGGCGCGGCTGGCATCGGCGCCGAGGTGGTGGCGCTGCACCTGCACGACACCCGGGGCACCGCGCTGGCCAACGCGGTGACCGCCATGGAGCTGGGGGTCCGGTGCTTCGACGCCTCGACCGGGGGGACCGGCGGATCGCCGTTCGCGCCGGGCTCTGCCGGCAACCTCGCGACCGAGGACCTCGTGTACCTGCTCGATCGCGAAGGGGTTCGCTCCGGGGTGGACCTGGAAGGAGTGCTGACCGCAGCCCGCTTCATCGCGGATGCCCTTGGCCGGCCTCTCGCCTCCAAGGTGGGCCGCGCCGGCGGCTGGCCGAGCTAGCGCGCTACGATGGCCGCGATGGATGCACGCCCGGTCATCCTGGATGTCGACACGGGGATCGACGACATGGTGGCGCTGCTGATCGCCGCGACCGCCCCGGAGCTGAACCTGCGGGGCGTCACCTGCGTCGCCGGCAACGTGGAGATCCACCACGTGGCGCGCAACACCGGGAAGATCCTGCAGCTGGTCGGGCGCGGCGACGTGCCGGTCAGCATCGGCGCGGCGCGACCCTTGACCCGGCGTCTGCGCACGGCCCCCGAAACGCACGGGCCAACGGGGACCGGCTACGTGGAGCTGACCGGGGAGGACCCGGGGCTGGCGGCCACCGACTACACCGCCATCCCCGCCCCCCAATACCTGGCCGCCCACGTCGAGCGGCACCCTGGCGAGATGACTGTCGTGGCGCTGGGTCCGCTCACCAACCTCGCGGCTGCGGCGCAGAACGGGGTCGACCTGGACGGCGGACTGCGCGAGCTGATCTGGATGGGTGGGGCGCTCGAAACGCGCGGCAACACCACCGAGACCGGCGAGTGGAACGCCTGCGTCGACCCCGAGGCGGCCGAGGCCTGCCTGGCCGCCGGCGCCATCTCGCGCATCTTTCCGCTGG
>JAYUGK010000125.1:0-5756 GCA_043738415.1 Chloroflexota bacterium
TAGAGGTCTTTGTACGAGCGCCCCCACGCGTGGTGCACGCCCATCGGGTTGTTGGCGGTGATCGGCCCGTCCAGGAAGCTGTAGCGGCGCTCCGAGTGCTCGTTGCGCGCGAGGTAGCGCTCGACCGTCCGCGATCGTTGCCACGTGTCGATCTGCTCCCGCTCCAACGCGGGCATCTCGAGCTTGCTGGCGACCGGTTTGAACACGACTACTCCGACTAGACGATCAGCGCTCGAGCGAGCAGCACCTGGGCGGCCAGCGCACTCACCGAGACGAGCCCCGCGAGGCGAGGCTGCCACGACCGCGTCAGGAGCGCGGCGAGCGCCGCAAGCGGCCCGGTCAATGCGAGCGCCATGATCAGGTAGCGAGCCTCCGGATACGGCCCGTTCATCCGTCCCTGCACAGTCGCCGCGATCCAGGCCCCGCCGGCCACGATCAGCGGAACAACGATCGGCAGGGCGTCGACCAGGCGCGGCGAGTGCGTCATCCAGGCCGGCAGCGCAAGCCAGCGGGGACGATGCCACTGGGTTCGGGCACGCTGCCGCGCCTTCCCCGAGACAACGGTGGGGGCAGCGGTCAGCGACTCTGCCTTGATGGTGGGCGCTCGGCCGGCCATTCCCGCCTCGACCGCGGCCCGCGGTTCCGTCTCGGCGACCGCCAGCGCGGCGGCCTGCTCAGCGGCGCGTCGCTCCTCGAGCAACGCCCGCTCGATGCCCGTCAAGATGCGGGTCGGTGCAATGCCGGTCGCCGGCGACCCAAGAGCGACCTGCGCTGAAAGCGCGGGCGGCGGCGAGGTCTGCGCGGCGGTCCGCTGTGTCGCATCGAGCTCCTGCTGTCGACGAATCGCTGCCGCCAGGGCGTCGAGCAGCTCCTGCTCCACAACGGCCGCGATCGCAAGGCGGCCACGGTCGGTAGGCACCAGGATCATCGAGTCGTGGTGGGCCAGCCGCAGCAGTTCGACCCGCTCCTCGCCGCGCAGGACGGCGGGCCCGAGACCCATCCCCAGTATGCCGAGACGCGGCCGCAGCGCGGCAGCGCCGGCTCCCCGCACAACAACCCGGGTGAGCTGGCCGCGGACCAGCGGATAGCGCCGCGAGCCGCCCAGCCAGCGGACGCGCAGGGCTCCGGCCTCCGCCTCCAGGCGGAAGGAGAAGAGCCACGCTGCCAGGTAGATCCCAACGACCGCCACCAACAAGCCGGCCACGCCAATCGCGATGCCGAGAGGGCCGTCGACCAGCCTGGAGGCTGCCCCGCCGCCGATCCCGGCGACGATCGCGAGGCCGGGCAGCACGAGCAGGCGGCGGGGGTCGCGCGCCAGTCGAATCGCAGCGATCACGGTGCTCTGCTTGGCCATCGATCAGACCTTCTCCGTCACGCGGTATTCCAGGTAACGGCCGGTGAGCAGCCGAGTCTGCGCGTCGAGCGCGGGCAGGTTGCTGAAGAAGATACCCACGAACGGCAGGCCGGTCCACTGGATATAGGTCAGCAGCCGATGAGACCAGCCCCACTCCGTCGGGCGGGGCGGCACAATTCGGTGCTCGACCCAGATCAGGACGACCAGCGCCAGCAGCGCCACCGAGAGCATGCTGGAGGCGTAGACCGGCAAGTTCTGGCCGAGCGTGGTGCGCGCGAAGGCCGGGTTGATGATCAGGGGCACGGTCGCCCCGAACAGCACCACGAACGGCGCGATCGCCCAGTTGATGTGCTCACCGAAGAGGTTCAGAACGCGCCAGGCCCGGGAGGTGAAGGAGATCTCCGTGTGGTTCATGGCGTTCTGCACCACGTATGGAATGTCCGTCACGCCCCACGCCCAGCGCCGCGCCTGGAGGTATTGGCTGGCCAGCGAGCGCCAATAGGTGCGCGCGCGAACCGCATCGCCATAAATCGGCATGAAGAGCGGAACTGCGCGGAAGCGGTCTCCGTACGTGAAGTAGCTCTTCCAGTAGAAGCGGCTGTCCTCGGGAATGGCGTCGGTGGCCCAATAACCAACCTCATGGACAAGGTGCAGGGTGGTCGAGTAGCTGCCGAAGCTCTGCAACTTCTCGGGGAGAACGCTGCGCCACATTTGCAACTGGGTCAGCACCGCGGCGAAAAGCCGCAGCAGCATCGGCGCCTGCCAGATGTTGTTGTGAAAATACGGGATCGGCTGGTAGAGCTGCGTCTCGCGGTTCGGATCGGCCAGGTGCACCCACGTCAGGTAGTTGAAGTACTGCGGGTGGACCCGGTAATCGGCGTCAAGGTCGGTGACCAGCAGCCGGGACGGGTCCATCCCTCGCTCGCGGACGAGCAGGCGATACAGACGCCGCCCGCCGAACGCCATAGCGCTGCTCTTGCCCACAACGATCCCTGGCTCGAGCGGGTCGAGAATGTGGATCAGCTCGCTGAACGACGCGCCGAACTCGGCGCGCAGGGCAGCCACGTTGGCGATGCCTGCCTCGTCGGTCTGGCGCGTGATGATCGCGCAGATCTTGCGCTCGGTCGGCCATTCCGCTTCGGCCAGCGCCCGCACGGTGTGTCGGAGCGTCTCTAGCGGTTCGGTGTAGGTCGGGATGAGGGCGAGGTGCGTGTAGTCCTCCCATGACGGCGGAGGCTCGTCGAGGAGCTCGATGCGGTCGAGCGCGGCCAGCTCGCGCTCCCGCTCGCGCTTGTCGGCCGCGTCCTCGGCCGGGTGGTCCCGCAGCTCCGCGCGACGACCGGCGGGATCAGACAACGAGAGCAGACGCATGCGCCAGTCGATGCGCTGCACCTCGTTGATGCGTCCGTGCGCCACCAGCACCGAACCGGCGAACCACAGCGCGCGGCAGAGCCAGTAGAAGTCAAAGCTGAGCACAAAGTAGGCGACCAGCCACGGATAGCTGAAGCTGAGCCAGATCGGCCCGACGATCACGGCCCAACTGACCAAGCCGGGCACCATCTCCAGGAGCCGCTGGAGCCATGGATACCGATCTGGGGCGCGCCGGTTAACCATCAGGGTCGTGAAACAGTCCAAGCGGTGAGTCGGTGCTCGCCGCGCGGACCCTCTCTAGTAGACCGGGGTCAGCCAGTCGCGATAGGCCTTCATGCGGCCGCGGACGGCGTCGAAGTAGACCTGGTGCAGGCGCCGCGTCAGCGGGCCAGGCGTGCCTGTGCCGATCAACCGACGATCGATCTCAACGACCGGTGCCAGCTGAGCGCCAGTGCCGCACAGGAAGATCTCGTCCGCCCCGTACAGCTCGGTGCGGTCGATCGACCGCTCGGTGGTCGGGATGCCGAGGTCGCCCGCGACCTCCAGCAGGTGGCGCCGGGTGATCCCTTCGAGCACGTTGTCGGTGACCGGTGGGGTGATCAGAATCCCGCTTGAGACGAGGAAGATGTTCTCGGCGCTCCCCTCGCTGACGTGCCCGTCCTGGGTCAGCATGATCGCCTCGTCGAAGCCGTTGAGCTGCGCCTCCGACTTTGCCAGCGCCCCGTTCACGTAGGAGCCGGTGATCTTGGCGCGGGCCGGGATGGCGTTGTCATCGGTCCGGCGCCAGGTGCTCACCTGGGCCCGGATGCCGGCTTCGGTGTCGATGTACTTGCCGAATGGCAGCGCAAAGATGGTGAGATCGGAGTCCAGGTTGTGCAGACGCACCCCGATCGACTCGCTTGACTTGTAGACGATCGGCCTCAGGTAGGCGTCCTCGCGCAGCGCATCACGCCGGAGGAGCTCGACGGTGATTGCGACGAGCTCTTCGGGACTCTGGTTGACCTCCATGTGGAGGAGCTTGGCGGAGCGGTGAAGGCGCTGATAGTGGGGAAGCAGGTCCAGCCCGAAGAGCTGCTCCTCCTCGGGGTTCCAGTAGGCCCGCACTCCCTCGAAGACCGCCGTTCCATAGTTGAAGCCATGGGTTACGACACTGATCTTGGCATCGCCCAGCGGCACGAAGGCCCCGTGGAAGAAGGCCCACAGGCTTGGACTGCGATCCGCAGCGACGGTGGCGGTGGTGGTCCCCTGCTTGAGCAACGCAATCGCCTCCTCAGCGGCCGCGCCACGCGTGACGCGCAGTGTGCTAGCGGCGCCGACAGTATACCGATCCACCCCGACCCACCCGCCACAGTCGCGTTGCCGCCGAATCAGTGGACCGGCACGCTCACAGGCACGATCAGCGCCACGACAATGTAGGCGATGTAGATCGGACCTCCGATCAAGAGCGACCAGGCCGAGAGATGCCGACGCCAGAGCATCACCCCGAAGATGATCAGGGTTGCCGCCAGCGCGGCCCCGGCCGATGCGAACGACAGGGCACTCGACGGGCCGAAACTCCACTCGGTGAAGACGATGCCCAGCACCGTCGGCAGACAGCTCTGGAAGACCATCGCCCCGGTGATGTTGCCCATCGCCAGGGTGTCCTTGCCGCTGCGCACCCAGATCACGCTGTTGAACTTCTCCGGCAGCTCGGTGGCGATCGGCGCGATGATCAGCGCCAGGATCCTGGGGTCGAGCCCGACGACGCTCGACAGGTGCTCCACCGCGCCAACGAAGACCTGCGCACCGACGACGATCAGGGCGAGTGCGCCCAGCACCTGGGTGACGATGATGCGCAGGTGCGGCGCCGGAAGCTCCGCTTCCCCCTCGTCCGCCTCCCCCGGCAAAATGTCGATGTCCACGCTGCGGCCGCGCTGTAAGCCGGTGAGCCGGGTCAGGTGCAAACGGTTGAGGTCACTCGCGTCACCTTCCTCGGAAGGATCGGTGAAGTGCGCTCGAACGTAGAACGCGTAGATCACCACGAGGCCCGCCGCGATTGCCCAACGCACGGCATGCAGATCGGTCGGCAGAAACGCGGTCCCGATGGCGAGGCTGTAGGCCACCAGGAAGAACACCACGTCCCGCCCCAGCACTCGCACGTTGACCGTCAGCTGGGTACCCCGCCGCCCCCCTCTGGCCACCATCAGGACGGCAAGCCCGGTGACGAACATGGCGAGCGTGGCGAGCATGAAGGGGGCGCCGAGGATGGCCCCCACTCCGATCGCCTGGGAATTCGCCGACGCTCCGCCGAAGAGGGTCGGCCCAACGATCGCGATCACCGGGATCAGCGTCTCCGGCATGGCGGTGGCGACCGCGGCGAGCACGCTGCCGACGGCCCCCTCGGCAAGGTTCAGCTTGTGGCCGAACCATTCGATCCCGTTCGTGAACAGCTCCGCCCCCAACAGGATCAGCGCAAGCGCACCGAGCAGGAAGAGGATGTCCACGACCGTCAGCCTCCGATCATTGCAGCCATGGCGGCGAGCGCCGGAGTGTCGACTAAGGGCGCAGGTGCTCCGGAGCGTACGGCAGCAGCGCCACCTGGCGGGCACGCTTGAGCGCGACGGTCAGCATTCGCTGGTGACGCGCGCAGGTGCCGGTCTTGCGACGCGGCTCGATCTTGGCTCGCTCCGAGAGGTAGCGGCGGAGGCGGTTCACCTCCTTGTAGTCGATCGACTCGGCCTTATCGACGCAGAAGTTACACACCTTCCGGCGTCGTCGGTCTCGGTAGTAATCCGCCGTCTCGCGGCGAGAGCGTGGGCTGGCCATGCTTGGTTGTATTCCTTACCTGTGCTGCTGGATCAAAACGGTATGTCGTCGACGTCGATCGCCTCGACGTCGGGCGAAGCGGGAGGCGGTGCGGCACCGCGCGGCCGGGCCGCTACCGGAGGCGCGTCCATGCCCTCACCGAAGGAGCCGCTGAAGCCGCCGGCCTCGCCGGGGTCCCTCCGCTCGAGAGACTGCACACGGGCGAAGCGGATCTCGAGCGAGGTCC
>JAYUGK010000126.1:0-5754 GCA_043738415.1 Chloroflexota bacterium
CGCGATCCAGGAACTCGACCAGGTTCACCTCCGCGCCGAAGTCGCGGTACATGCTGGCCCACTCGACGCCGATGGCGCCGGCCCCCACGATGGTGACCCGCTTCGGCACCGTGTCGAGCTTCAGCGCCTCGTCGGAGGTGATGATCCGCTCGCCGTCGATCTCCACGCCGGGGAGCGACTTCGGCGCCGATCCGGTGGCCAGCAGCAGGTCGGTGGCGCTGGCCTCCAGCTCACCGGACTCGCCGCCGCTGACCCGCAGGCTGGTGGGGCCGGTCAGCTCGCCGTTTCCGCGCAGGACGGTGACGCCGTTCTTCTTCATCAGGAACTCGACGCCCTTGACATGCTTCTCGACCACCGCGTCGCGCCGCCGTGCCAGTGCGGCGTAGTCGAGCCTCACGTCCGCGCCGCCGGCGAGGCCCAGCTCAGCGCCCTGCTCGGTGACGCGGTGCAGCAGGTCGGCGGTCTCCAGCAGCGCCTTGGACGGGATGCAGCCCCGGTTGAGGCAGGTGCCGCCGAGCCGGTCGCGCTCCACCAGGCCGACCTTGAGACCCAGCTGCGCGGCGCGGATGGCGCCCACGTAGCTCATCCCACCGCCGAGGATGAGCAGGTCGAAGCGCTGTGGATCGGTCATGCGCCGACCGTCGCCTTGTCGAGCGGGTGGCCCTCGTGGGCGGTCATCGCCGCACGCCAGTCGTCGGAAACGCGCATCGGCTTCTCGGTCTCGTAGTCGAAGCAGACGAGCACCGCTTCGGAACGCGCCAGCTCTCGGCCGTCGCGGCCGGTCAGCAGGTGCGACATGTGGACGCTGCTGTTGCCGATCCAGTCGACCCGGGTGGTGACCTCGACAGGATCGTCGAACAGGGTCTGCGCGAGGTAATCGATCTTCAGCATGGCCAGGATGAAGGGCATGCTGACCGGGTCCGCGCCCGTCCCCAGGACGTCGCGGAGGTACAGCACGCGACCCTGCTCGACGTAGGTCGCGATGACCGCGTTGTTGACGTGGCCAAACGGGTCGAGGTCGCCGAGTCGCACCTGGACGCGCGTGCGGTGGCGAAATTCAGTGGTCACGGGAAGGCGATTCTACCCTCCGACCGCCTCGCCGGCGCGGGCCAGCAGCCCGGCCAGCAGCGCGGTGCGCGGCACGATGCTGTCGAGGTCGAGCCACTCGTCGACCGAGTGATCGTCACCGCCCACCGGCCCCAGCCCGTCCAGGCTGGGCAGCCCCGCGGCGGAGGTGGTGTTCGCGTCGCTCGCTCCGCCGGTGGCGGCGTCGTTGACGGCGAATCCGAGCTCGGCGGCGATCTCCTGGGCGAGAGCTACCAGACGAGCGGCGGCGGCCGACTTCTCCATGGGCGGGTGATGGGCGACGCGGCGGAGTGTCGCGGTGACGCCGTCGAGGCTCGGGTCCGTGACCAGCTCCTTGACCGCGGCGCCGGCGATGTCGAATGCGGCGGCGGTGGTGGCGCGCAGATCGAGCTGGATGCGACACTCGGCGGCCACCACATTTGGTCGCGTCCCGCCCTGGATCACCCCCGCGTTGAGCGTGACGCCTGGCCAGCGCCCATTCAGCCCGTGCAGCGCGATCACCTGGCGAGCCGCCTCGAGGATGGCGCTGCGCCCCTTCTCCGGCTCGACACCGGCATGTGCGGCTCGCCCCGTGAGTGTCACCTCGTAATCGGCGATCCCCTTGCGCGCGCTGACGATGTCCCCGTTGGCGCGGGCGCACTCCAGGACGAGGGCAGCGTCGTGTTCGGTGGCCAGGGCGCGAATGTGCGGGGTGCTGAATGGCGAGCCGATCTCCTCATCGGGATTGGCGACGAAGGTGATGCTTGGCTGGCGGTCGAGCGCGTGGAGTGCGGCGATCGCGTGAAGCCCGGCGAGAAGGCCGCCTTTCATATCGGTCACGCCGGGACCAAAGGCTCGCCGCCCCTCGGTGCGATAGGGTCGCGCGGCGGCCGTCCCCGGGTCGAAGACAGTGTCCATGTGGCCGAGCAGCAGCAGGCGCGGACCGCTCCCGGCCAGGCGCCCGATGACGAGGTCGCCGAGCGGCGGCTCCCCTTCGGCGGGGCGGTGCGGGATGCGCTCGACCACGGCACCCAGTTCCGACAGCCAACCGGCCACCCGATCGGCCACCTGGTTGACGCCCTGCGGCGTGTACGAGCCGCAGTCGATGTTAACCAGCGCCGCCAGCTCGTCGGAGAGGCGCGGCAGGCGGGCAGCGACGGCAGCCGAAAGGCCGTTGGGGAGGGTCATGGGCGCGTGAGTATACTGCCGGCCATGCCGCACGACGAGCCGCTGCGGGCCTCGGTAGAGCTGCTTGAGCTGCGCGTGCTGGAAGGCCCCAACCGCTTTCTGACGCGACCCGCGGTGAAGCTCGAATTCGGGTCGCAGACCCCCCATCTGGCCGCCGATGTGGCCGCCACGGCCGGCCTTGCGCTGCGCCGGCTGCACGTCGCCCTGGACCTGCCGGCACCACGCCTGGCGGTCCGCCACTCGACCGATCACCGCCGCGCGGCGATCGCCTTCGCCTGGGGCCGGCGGACCCGCGCCCAGGCGATCGCCCAGGCCGCGGCGCGCATCGCATTGGGGACCGGAGTTGAAAGGAACGAGTTGCGCGGCCTCCGCTCAGTGGCGCCAGGGCCGCGACCTGACCTGCCGCGCGCCCGCATGCGGCTGGTGGCGGTGACCGGGACCAACGGCAAGAGCACCACCACCCGGCTCATCGCCCACATCGCGGCGGAGGCGGGGCTGCGAACGGGGATGACCAACTCGGACGGGATCTATCTGCGTGGCGAACTCATCGAGGCAGGGGACTGGACCGGCTTCGGGGGTGCCGGACGAGTGTTGGCGGCACCGGACCTGGATCTCGCGGTGCTCGAGACGGCACGCGGCGGGATCCTGCTGCGCGGGATCGGCCATGCGGCCAATGACATCTCGGTGGTCACCAACGTCAGCGCCGATCACCTGGGCTTGCAGGGGATCGACACGCTCGACGAGCTGGCCGAGGTGAAAGGTGCCGTGGTGCGCATCACGCGGCGTACCGGCTGGGCAGTGCTCAACGCGGAGGATCCGCGGGTGTGGGCCATGCGGCGCCTGACCAGGGCGCGCTGGTACCCCTTCAGCCTGGATCCGGAACATCCGGCGATCGAGGCGGCGCTCGACCGGCGAGGCCGTGCGGCGATCCTGCAGCGAGGCTGGCTGGTGCTGCTGGCCGCCGGCCGGCGGCCCGTGCGCCTTGTGGGCACGATCGAGCTGCCGGTCACCTTCGCCGGCCTGTCGCGTCACAACACCGCGAACGCCCTGGCGGCCGCCGCCGCCGCCGATGCCCTGGGGCTCTCGCCGGGGGAGATCGCCACCGGACTGCGCAGCTTCGCCCAGGACAACGAGGTCAACCCCGGGCGCCTGAACCTCTACCAGCGTCGTGGCGTGCTGGCCCTCGTTGACTTCGCGCACAACGAGGCCGGACTGGCCGGGCTGCTGGAGGTCTGCCGCACCCTGGCCGATACCCGCCCGGGGGCGAAGAAGGGCGCGGTACGGCTGGCGCTGGGCACCGCCGGCGACCGGACCGATGAGATCCTCCACCGCCTGGCGGTGCTTGCCGGCCGCGACGCCGACGACGTGGTCATCTGTGAGAAGCGCCACTACCTGCGGGGGCGCGACCTCGACGAGATGAACGAGATCCTGCGCCGGGGGATCCGCGAGGGCGGCTACCCGCGCGAGGTGGAGGTCTGCGCTACCGAGCTATCGGCCTTTCAGACCTTGCTGGGACGGTCCCGGACCGGCGACGTGGTGGCGGTGATGAGCCATGTCGAGCGCGCCGAAATCTTTGCCTGGCTTGCTGACGCGGGGTTCAAGCCGGTCGGGTTCGACCGGCTCCGGGAGCGGCTCGGGGTCTAGGCGCCGGCTCGGCCTAGCCCTCTTCCTCGCCGGCCAGCATCTCGTCCTCGGTCGTCGCGCCGTTGGCGTTGCTGGCGCCCCCGTGCTGGCGGCGCTGCAGCTCCTTCCAGACATCGTTGGCGTGGTCGACGCAGACGACCACCAGGTCCCCCTCGTGGCCCTTGTCCAGCGCGTATCGGGTCGCTTCCAGCTCGTTGAGGACGGTCTCAACGCTCGTGCAGCGGGCACCGGCCGACATGGCGGTCCGCACCCCGCGTTCGATCAGGGCGGCCGTCTCGCCGCGAGCCCGGCCGCGGGTCTTGGCGTCCTCGCGCACGATGATCGAGTCGAAGTGGTGCGCGGCGATCTGCCCCAGCTCGACGATATCCTCGTCGCGCCGATCGCCGGCGGTCGCCATCACCCCGATCCGCTGGCCGGTGACCAGGGCCCGCCTCCCCCCGGCCGAAGGCTCGAAGAGTCGGTCCACGAATTCGCCCAGCGCCTTGACGGCGGGCGGGTTGTGGGCGTAGTCCACGATCACCCGGTAGCCGTCGAGCTCGAACATGTTGAGGCGTCCGGGCGCCATGAAGTAGCTGGTGGTGAAGGTGCGCAGCCCCTGGCGGATGTCGTGCAGGTGCGCCCCGGCGGCCCAGGCAGCTCCGGCTGCCGCCAGCGCGTTCTGCACATTCATGCGCGCGCGACCCTCGAAGGTGGCCGGCAGCAGGTGGGTCCAGACGAGCGGCAGGCTCTTGCGTCCCTGTCGCAGCACGATCATCTCGCCATTGCTCCCTGGCTCGAGTGTGATCGCACGACGTCCGCGGCTGGCCTGCCGGCGGACCGCCTCGTTGGTGGGGTCGAGGCTGAAGTAGATGACCGATCCGGAGCAGTGGCGGCCCATCGCGGCGACCAGGGGGTCGTCCGCGTTGAGCACCGCGGTGCCGTCGCGGGGCACTGCTTCGACCAGCACCTGCTTGACGGCCGCCAGCTGGCGGAGCGAGGTGATGCCGCCCATCCCCAGGTGGTCGCCGGTCACGTTGAGCACCACGGCCACGTCGTTGCGGTCGTAGCCGAGTCCCTCGCGCAGGATCCCGCCGCGCGCCACCTCGAAGACGGCCATCTCGACGTTGGGGTTCTGGAGGACGGTCGAGGCGGACTTGGGGCCGCTCATGTCACCACGTCGGATGAGGCGGCCGTCCACGAAGATGCCATCGGTGCTGGTCATGCCGACCTTGCGACCCATGCCTCGCATGATGTGGGCGATCATCCGGGCGGTGGTCGTCTTACCGTTGCTGCCGGTGACCGCCACGATCGGGATGCGCGAAGGACTGCCCGGCGGAAAGAGCATGTCGATCACCGGCTTGGCGACGTACTGCGCTTCGCCCTCGGTGGGGTGGGTGTGCATGCGAAAGCCCGGCGCGGCGTTGACCTCCACGATCCCGCCGCCGGTCTCGCGCACCGGGACGCTGATGTCGGGGCAGATGAAATCGATGCCGGCGATGTCGAGCCCGACCACCCGCGCCGCCAGCTCCGCGATATCGGCGTTCTCGGGATGGATCTCCTCGGTCCGGTCGATGCTGATGCCGCCGGTGCTCATGTTGCCGGTGCGCTTGAGGAAGACGCGGGTCCCTGCCGGCGGGGTGGCGTCCATCTCGTAGCCCTGCTCGCGGGCGTAATGGACCGATTCCTCGTCGACGGTGATGCGGGTCAGCACCTTTTCATGGCCGATGCCGCGGCGCGGATCGGCGTTGGTCAGCTCGACCAGCTCGGCAAGGGTGTGCTGCCCGTCGCCGTCGACGTGTGCCGGCAGGCGTTGCGCCACCGCGCGCAGCACGCCCCCGATCACCAGGCAGCGGTAGTCGTTGCCGACCAGGAAGCTCT
>JAYUGK010000127.1:0-1892 GCA_043738415.1 Chloroflexota bacterium
CAGGTCCAGGAAGTCGCACGCGGGGAGCTGCGGGATCGGCGCCGCTGAATCGTCCTGGGGGTGGCCCGATGCATCTCCGTGAACCCACAGGTCCTTCCAGATCCCGGCGTCGATGAGGAGGTAGCCCTGGCCGCCTATGACGCGGTATTCGGATGCGGTGCCGCTCGACTCGCTCGCCAGGGTGGAGCGTGTCAATGAGACAAGGTGGTTCGGCGGGTCGCCGAAGCGGTAACCGGTATAGGTGCCCGCGCTGAAGCTGACCAGATCGGTCGCCGTGATGCTCCAGCTGGCGGGCGCCAGTCGATTGCCGGCCCGGTCATGAATCGCGCCGTCCAGGCTCAGGGTGTAGGTCGCCCTCAGCATGAGCGGAGCGTCGGGCAGCAGGATGGCGCGAGCGCCGTCCTCAACAAGGCGCACGATGGCCGGCACGACTGCGCCGGCGGCGTCGCGGAGCTGGAAATGCGCCTTATCAACGCCCAGCACAGGCTCGCTGAACCGAACGATCAGTGCCCCGGCCAGGGGTGCCACCCCGCCCGGCGGTGGATCCTGCGCGACGATCGCCGGAGCCTCCCGATCTGGGGTCGGAGCAGGGGTCGGCACAACGCTGGCCGACGGCGAGGGAGTGGGTGACGCGGCATTCTGCCCGCATGCGCCGAGCACGAGCGCCAGCACCACGCAGGACGGCAGCGTCCGTCGCCAGCGCATCACGGCGCGGATGATGACAGGTGCTCGATCACCTCGGACGCCAACGCCTCGATCCCGCGCCGATGGACCGTCACCCGGTGCGGAACCCCGCAAACCTCGGCGCGGTACAGGCTGCTGACCTTGTGCGGCAGCGGGGTGGGCGCCCAGATGACCAGCAGATCAGCCCAGGCGCAGTCGCGCAGGGCCGCGTTGCCGTCGGGAAGGTTGCTGGTGCCGTCCACGAAACGCAGGTTCGGACCGCCGCCCAAGGTGCGCTGCATGGCGGCGTAGTTCGGCGGCCGGCCGCCGATGATCAACAGCCGCCTGATTCCCGCTCCCGTGCAGACCGCCGCCATCCTTCGCAACGCCCGAACGTTGTTCGATCCGGAACAGACGGAGCACTGCGGGCGGTTCACCTCGACCGCCTGCCGTCCATCATCGGCGACCGCCGCCGTGCAGTCGGCACTCGAGCAGTGGCGGACGAGTGCCAGGCTCATGGCGTTCCGTGCCCGCTCCAGCTTTTCGCTCGCCATGCGCTGCTTCCCCGGCCGGGTGAGGCCTGACGCTTCCAGGGCGGCACGGGCGGCTGCCAGCGACTCGGGGCGTCGGAACCCTTCGTCACGCAGCAGATCGGCGATCGCGAAATCGGCCATGTCGAACATTGTCCGACATTGATTCCTGCGGCACCCCCGAGCGGCAGAAAAGTGGTGTGCATCTCCCGACTTCCGGGTGCGGGCGGGGACCGCTCTTGAGGTGCCTGCGGGTCTAATATGGTCAGGCGAACGTTTCCGCTGCGGGCACTGCGGAGGCGTCGGCGAGGTCCGTCAGCGGGGGCTGCAGGGCAGGTACCCGACCCACGAACGACCACTCTTCGCGCCGACGCCATCTTGGCGTGTGTCGACGGAGGGGGCTGCCGCGGTCCGTCCGCGGGGTCATCCCCCTCGGCGTCGTGGTTGCCGTACTGGCCGGCATGCTTGTGGCGGCGCCACCGGCACGGGCTGCGGTCCGCACCTGGGACGGCGGCGGCGCCGACAACCTGTGGTCGACGGCTCTCAATTGGTCGGGCGACGCCGTCCCGCTGGCCGCCGACACGGTCGTCTTCAACGCGACGAGTACGAAGGCGGCGACGATCGACGTCGACGTGACGGTCACTGGCATCACCATAAGTGCCGCATACACGGGGATCACGGCGATCGTCACCCAGGCGG
>JAYUGK010000128.1:0-1891 GCA_043738415.1 Chloroflexota bacterium
GGAGAGGGGCTGCTGATCGAGCGCACCGCGTCGATCCACATGTTCTTCATGCGCTACCCGATCGACGTGGTCTTCATCGATCGGGTAGGTCGCGTGACACGCACCGTCTCGCAACTGCGCCCGTGGCAGGTCATCTGGTGGGCGCGCGGAGCCCGGGATTGCGTGGAACTGCGTGCTGGAGCACTCGACGGCACCAATACACAGGCAGGGGACCAGTTCGTATTCGAGCCGGTCCCCTGAGGCATCCGCTCCCAGAGCCGCCCAGACGGGCGCTAAGCCGTCGGTAAGCCCCGGGTACGTGCCATCGGGGCATGCTGGAGCGGATGGGTCTGCTGGAGCTCCTCATGCCGCCGGCCTGCGCGGGTTGCGGGCGCTACGGCGATCTGCTGTGTGGCGACTGCCTGGCCGCGTTTACGCCAGCCGGGGACCCGCACGACCGATTTGCGAGTGCGGATCCGGGAACGGTGATCGGAGACGCCCTGGAGCTTGCGATCGCCGCCTTCGCCCATGCCGGGCCGGCTCGCCGTTCGCTGCAACGCCTCAAGTACGGCGGCGCCGGTCGCCTTGCGGCCCCGCTCGCCGATGCAGCTCTCCCGGCGCTGGAGGCGCTGCTCGCCCTCTGCGGACCGCAGGCGCTCGTCCCGGTTCCCGTTCACCCCGCTCGCCTGCGTCAGCGGGGCTACAACCAGGCGCGACTCCTTGCCGATGAGCTGGGTCGCGCAGCGGGTCTGCCGGTGCTCGACCTCCTCGAGCGACGCCGCGCGACCACGCGCCAGCACGGGCTGGGGAGGGTCGCCAGGCTTTACAACCTGCGGGACGCCTTCGCGGTGCGCGAGGGTCATCGAGCGCCCGCCACAGCAATCGTGGTGGATGACATCCTGACTACATCGGCCACCCTCGAGGCCTGCGCCCAAACGTTGCGACGCGCAGGATCGGAGCACGTGTTCGGCTTCGCGATCGCGCGGGAGGTGTAGACACGAGGTCCGCCCGCGACGGTGCTACCGTAGAGGCCAACCGTGGCCGCCTACCGCAGCGGAGGACCCGACATGAGGACCACCGTCAAGGCACGCAACTTCGAACTCACCGATCAGCTACGGGGCCAGATCGAACGAAAGCTTCACCGCCTCGAGCGGGTCGCCCACCCTGACGCGGATGCCACGGTCGAGCTGATCGTGAACGCTTCGCGCGCGTCGGAGACGTCCCACGTGGCCGAGGTGTCACTGGTGAACAACGGGACCGTGCTGCGCTCGGTGGCGGCGGGCCCCACGCTGATTGCCGCGCTCGACATCCTGCTCGACCGGCTGGAGCGGCAGGCGATACGAGCGCGCGAGCGGCCGCGCAGCATCCGCGATCGACAGGAGGAAGAGCAGCAGGCGCGAGCCAGCTCCGATCTGCCGGTTGGCGGCACCTTCCTCGACGAGGAGGCGCCACGCGGTCCCCGAGTGGTCAGGATCAAGCGATTTGATATGACGCCGATGTTCGAGGAGGACGCGATCGTCCGCATGGAGGAGCTGGGGCATGCCTTCTTCGTCTTCCTCAACGCGGAGACGGAGCGGATCGGCATCATCTACCGTCGTGGCGATGGCAGCTACGGACTGATCGACCCGGTGGTCGGATCCAACCTGAGGGGAGCCTGAGCGCGAGGGCACCCGTCAGGGCGCGAGGTTCGGCAGGACCAGCAGGGCCGCCACGATCAAGATCAGTGACGCGAAGAAGACCAGCAGCGCCACGGTCAGCAGGTCGATCGAGCGCGGCTCGCGTGGCCCTTGTTCCATGGCCGGCACCCTAGCACGACCCGAGCCGCGTCGCCGGCTCAGCTGGCCCCCTGGCGCGCCGAAGGTGGGGATCCACCTGGGTGTCGCCGGCGGTCTCCTCAGGACCGCTCACCGCG
>JAYUGK010000129.1:0-1886 GCA_043738415.1 Chloroflexota bacterium
CGAGCGCAGCGAGCTGTTCAGTGCGTGGCGGAAGTTTTTCGAGCGGATGGCCGAAGTCAACACGGTGGTCATGGTCTTCGAGGACCTCCAGTGGGCCGATGAAGGTCTGCTCGACTTCATCGAGGAGATGCTGGCCTGGTCGCGCGGGCGTTCGATCTACGTGATCGTCCTGACGCGGCCTGAACTGCTGGACCGCCGGCCAACCTGGGGAGCGGGCCAGCGCGCCTTCACGTCGCTGGGCCTGGAGCCATTGGGAGATGACGAGATGGGCAAGCTCCTGAGCGGCCTGGTTCCCGGCCTTCCAGACTCGGCGCTGCGCGCCATCGTGGCCCGTGCCGAGGGAATTCCTCTGTACGCGGTCGAGACCGTGCGCATGCTCCTCAACGAGAACCGGATCGAGCCGGACGGCAATACGTTCCGGCCAGTGGGTGACCTGACGGAGCTTGCGGTTCCCGAGTCGCTCCACGCACTCATTGCATCCCGAATAGACGCTCTCCAGCCAGGCGAACGAACGCTGATCCAGCACGCGTCGATCCTGGGCCTGTCGTTCGCGGTCGCGGCATTGACCGCGGTCACCTCGGAGCCGGACCATGTGGAGCCGATCCTCCGGCGCCTGGTGCAGCGTGAGGTGCTGACGGTTGACGACGACCCGCGCTCACCGGAGCGGGGTCAGTACCGCTTCGTGCAGGGCCTGCTGCGCGAGGTGGCGTACGGAACCCTCGCGCGGAATGAGCGCCGGACGCGGCACCTGGCCGCGGCCCGCTATTTCGAGGGGCTCGGAGACGACGAGCTGGCAGGAATGCTGGCTCAGCACTACCTCGACGCCTACCGCGCACAGCCGGCGGGCGAGGAGGGCGCCGCCGTCGCAACACAGGCTCGCATCGCGCTGCGTGCAGCCGCTCAGCGGGCAACGGACCTCGGATCGCCCCGACAGGCACAACGCTACCTGGAAGACGCGCTCGAGGCGGTGACCGATCCGGCGGAAGAGCTCGAGATCCGGCGGGCGGCCGGTCGGGCCGCCGTGAACGCCGGTCTGGTCGAGGCCGGGGACATCCACTTCCTGCGCGCGATCGACCTCGCAAGCGGGCTTGGAGACGCGGGTGGACGCCGAAAATCCATTGCCGAGCGAGCCGGCCTGCTCGTCGAGGGCCACCAGGAGCAGGGGCGCCAGCTGCTTCTCGAAGCCATGGCCGAACCCGGGCTGACACCTTCGGACCCGGGCTTCATCGAGCTCGCGGGACGACTCGCCCTCATCGAGATGCGCATGGGCAGAGCGACGGAGGCGGTGGCCATCGCCGACCGGGCACTGCCCGCCATGGAGGCGGCCGGCGATCATGAGCTCACGGTCCAGACCCTGATCACCCGAGGCGTGGCGCTGGCGAACCTGGGCCGAGCGATCGAGGCGACCGTCACCCTGACCGGCGCCAAAGCGTTCGCCGAGCGCCGTGGCCTGCTGGCCTCAGCGCTGCGGGCATCAACCAACCTGGGCTATGCCCTCGAGACCGAGGATCCCGTCCTCGCGTTCCAGGTATCGCGCGAGGGATACGAACGCGCCACACGGTACGGAATCACCTGGGCGGGCCGCTACCTGCTCGGCAACGCGTTCGATGGTGCCTTCCAGGTGGGCGAGTGGGATTGGGCCAAACATGAACTCCAACAGCAGCTGAGCCAGGGACTTGAGACCCGCGAACGGCTCTGGTTCGAGTCGATGGACCTCATCATCCGCGCGTACCGGGGCGAACTTGCCACGGCCGGAGGGGACCGATTGGTCAGCCTCGCGAGCGGCTTCGACGACGTGCAGTACCAGCTCTTCCCGATGTGGGTGCGACTCCACACGGCACTCCTCGACGGTCGGTTGACGGACGTCATTCAGCTTGCCGACGAGG
>JAYUGK010000130.1:0-1884 GCA_043738415.1 Chloroflexota bacterium
CGGACGCTGCCGACGCGCGGCAGGAAATCCAGGAACGGCGCCGGCGGGTCCCAGCTGACTACCTCGGCCTGCTTGCCGAGGCGCTCGGCGGCGATGGCAATCGCCAGGGCGGCGCCGAGCGTATCGGCGTCGGGGTTCTCGTGACAGAACGCAGTCACGCGTCGTGCGCCGGCCAGCATCTCGACTACCTCGCGCACCTACTCGTCCTCCTCGACGGGGATCGCGCCTGGCTCCGGCGGAGGCTCGCTTTCGATCTCCCGCAACAGGCGCAGGACGCGGTCACCCGATGCGATCGAATCGTCGAGCCGGATGCTCAGCTGCGGCACGTGGCGCAACTGGAGCCGCTCCCCGAGGCGACGACGCAGCCAGCTGGCGGCATCGGTCAGGGCAGACAGGCTCCGGTCGCGCTCCTCGGGCGTGCCGAGCACGCTCACCCAGACCCGTGCGTGCCCGAGGTCACGGGCCGTCTCCACCCGTGTCACGGTGGCGAAGCCGATCCGCGGATCCTGCATCTCCCGTTGCATCAGGTCCATCAACTCCTGCCGGATCTGGCTGTCGAGTCGATCGGTGCGCTGGCTCATCGGCGCGCCCTCACGCCTGCTCGGCCACCATCTGGTAGCACTCGATCAGGTCGCCCTCGGCGATCTCGCTGTTCCCCAGCCCGATCCCGCACTCGAACCCGGTGGCCACCTCGCGGACGTCATCCTTGAAGCGCTTCAACGACTCGACCCGTGCTTCGGCTATCACCTGCCCACCGCGGAAGAGGCGGACCGAAGTGCCGCGGACGATCCGTCCGTCCACGACATATGAGCCGGCGATGTTCCCAGCCTTGCCGGCCTTGATCACCATGCGCACCTCGGCGTGCCCTTCGATCTGCTCGATCAGCTTGGGCGCCAGCATGCCCTGCAGTGCTGCGCCAAGATCGTCGGTCAGCTTGTAGATGACGTCGTAGAGACGGACGTCAACGCCCGAGGCGTCAACCGACCGCTGCGCGCCCGGATCGAGTTTGGTATTGAAGCCGATGACCACCGCTTCGGAGGCACTCGCGAGCTGGACGTCGGACTCGTTGATGTCGCCAGCACCCTCGCGCAGGATGTTGATGCGGACCTCCGAGGTGTTGAGCCGCTCCAGCGCGTGGCGAATCGCGCCGAGCGACCCCTGCACATCGGTCTTGAGGACCACGCGCAGCTCCCTGACCTCGGAGGCCTGGATCTGTGCACTGATGTCCTCGAGGCTGAACGCCGTCTTCCCGTCTCCGCTGGTGGCGGCCCAGCTTGCGGCTTCGGCCATGTCACGGGCCGTCTTCTCATCGGCCACGACGCGCAGGATATCGCCGGCCTCCGGCAGTTCCTGCAGGCCGATAATCTCCACCGCGGTGGCCGGTTCGGCCGTCTTGACGCGCCGGCCGGCGGCATTCTGGAGCGCACGCACGCGCCCCGAGGTGCGTCCGACGGTAACCACATCGCCCACGCGCAGCGTGCCGGTTTGCACGAGGACGGTGGCCACGTTGCCCCGGCCCTTCTCCACTTTGGATTCGATGATGGTGCCGATGGCGGGGCGCGTCGGATTGGCCTTGAGGTCCTGCAGGTCGGCGACCAGCAGGATCATCTCCATCAGGTCGTCGAGCCCGATCTTCTGCTTGGCCGAGACCGGTACGGCGATCACGTCACCGCCGTACTCCTCGATCAGCACCTTGTTGTCGGCCAGCTCCTGCTTCACGCGGTCGGGGTTGGCGTCGGGTTTGTCGATCTTGTTGATGGCGACGATCATCGGGACGCGGGCCGCGCGGACGTGATCGATCGCCTCTTTGGTCTGGGGCATCACCCCGTCGTCGGCGGCCACCACGATCACCGCGATATCGGTCACCTGCGCACCCCGGGCGCG
>JAYUGK010000131.1:0-1883 GCA_043738415.1 Chloroflexota bacterium
ACTTCGTGAACACCGACGACGCCGATGTGGGTGCGCTGCTGCGCGTCTTCAGCTTCCGGTCACGTGAGGAGATCGAGGCGTTGGAGGCGACCGTCCTCATCCGTCCAGAGGCTCGCGAGGCGCAGGCTGCGCTGGGGGGTGAGCTGACCTCGCTGGTCCACGGCGAGTCCGAAGCAGCGGCGGCGATGAACGCCAGTCGAGCGCTTTTCGGGCAGGGAGAGCTGCGTGACCTCGACGCCGCCACACTCGAGGCCGCCTTGGCCGAGCTGCCTCGCGCCGAGGTCGGGGATTCGTGGCCATCGGTCGTCGACCTGCTGGTGGCATGCGGCCTCGCCAAGAGCCGCTCCGCGGGGCGAAGGACCGTCAGCGAGGGCGGCTGCTACCTGAATAACCAGCGCGTGAGCGACGTGGCGGCGGTGCCTGACGACGCGGACCTGCTGCACGGGCGATGGCTGGTGATCCGTCGCGGCAAGCGCAACCTGGCGGCGGTGGAGCGCCTTCCCGCCTAGCCAACCGGCCGCGGCCGGTGAGCGCTAGTGCTTCTCGCCGGCAGCCACCTTGGCCTCGTGCTCGGCGATCACCTTGTCAGCCACGATATGTGGGACCTCGGCGTAGTGATCCAGTTTCCAGCTGAAGCGGCCGCGCCCCTGGGTGATGCTGCGCAGCTCGGTGGCGTAATGGAACATCTCCGCCTGCGGCACCTGGGCGCGAAGGTGTTGCATGCCATCTGCGGAGTCCATCCCGAGCACGTGGCCTCGCTTGCCGGTGATCTGCCCCATGACGTCGCCCATGTATTCGTCGGGAACCACGACCTCGACCTCCAGGATCGGCTCAAGCAGCGCCGGGCCAGCCTCGGGGAAGGCGCGCTTGAGCGCCTGGCTTGCCGCGACCTTGAAGGCCATCTCGGACGAGTCCACGGTGTGATAGCTGCCGTCAACCAGGGTCGCGCGCATGTCAACGACCGGATACCCGGCCAGCACACCCTCGGCCATCGTCTCGCGCAGCCCTTTCTCGACCGCGGGGATGTACTGCTTCGGCACCGAGCCGCCCACCACCTTGACGCCGAACTCGAAGCCGCTTCCCGACGGCAGCGGCTCGAACTCGATCACGACGTGCCCGAACTGACCATGGCCACCGGTCTGCCGCTTGAACCGATTGTCGATCTTTGCCGATTTGCTGATCGTTTCCCGGTACGGGACGCGCGGGCTGCCGATCTTCACCGATGCGCCGAACTTGCGCTTGAGGCGTTCGACCAGGACGTCCACGTGGGCGTCGCCCATGGCCGTCAGGATCGTCTCACCGGTCCCTTCCTGGCGATGCACCTGTGCGCAGGGCTCCTCCTCCAGCATTCGCTGCAAGGCCTGGCCGAGCTTGTCCAGGTCCGCCTTGCTCTGCGGCTCGATGCTCACCTGCAACGACGGTGCGCTGAAGTGCAACGGGGGCAGGGTAGCAGCCTGCGTTCGATCGCCGACCAGGGCGTCGCCAATCTGGGTGCTGGTCAGCTTGGCGACCGCCACGATGTCCCCGGGACCAGCGTGCGGCAGGGTCACCTGCTCCTTTCCGAGCAGGCCGAGGATGTTGCCGATCCGCTCTTCCTCCTTGCGCGTGGCGTTCCACAGGTGGCCTTGCGAGCGGAGCGTGCCGGAGATGACCCGGAAGTAGGTGAGGCGACCGACGAACGGATCGGCGGTGGTCTTGAAGACCTGGGCGACGAATGGGCCGGCGGGATCGGGTTCGATCCGCTTGCCATCCATCGTGCTCCGCGCTCCGACCTCGGCCACCGAAGGAATGTGCCTGGCGAGCATGGCCAGCAGCTCGCGAACGCCGATATTCTTCAATGCGCTGCCAACGAAGACCGGTACCACGCTGCCTTCACGCGTCCC
>JAYUGK010000132.1:0-1881 GCA_043738415.1 Chloroflexota bacterium
CTTGTCAAGGGGTTTGTCAAGGGGATGGGGGCCATTTTACCACGTTGTCAATGGGGCGCCCACTCTTCTGCCATAGGCGCGGCTGGACAACCCGATCTACACTCGCCCTCTGCGGAATGCACCCAATAACAATCCCGCATGGCTGCCATCCCTGGAGGACTCCCCACGCCGCGATTCGCCCCCTCGGCCGCGATGCGGGACGACGAACTGCTGCGCGCCGCCTTCGTCGAGCTGCACGGCTCACGCCTGCACGGCTTCGCCTTGATCGTCTCGCTGGGGGATGCGCGACGCGCCGAGCAAGCCGTTGGCGACGCCTTGGCCGTGGGTTCGCGACATGCCGCCGCCTTGCGGCACCCCGAGCGTGCGGCCGCCTGGCTGCGGGCGCGCGCGCTCGGCCGGCTCTGTCATGCTGGTCTCGTCCGCAGCTCGGTGCCACCGGCGACCAGGCGGGCGACACTGGCCAGGCTGCGCGTCAATGAGGCGACCTTCAACGGCCTGGCGAGCCTCTCCCTTGTCGAGAGGGCAGCAGTGGCCGCGACCATCATGGAGCGCTTCGAGGCGATGGACGTCGAAACTATCCTCGGGACCAGCTCCAGTCGCACCCGTCGCCTCGTCGCTCGGGCCAGCCGGCGGTACCTGGCTGCGATGACCGACGGCCAGGTGGCGAGTGCGACGCCGCCCGGCGAGCTGAGCGGCCGGGTGCACGGCACTGCGGAGCGCACATTCGTCTCGGTCCCGGCGGTTCGGAGAGCGCCGTGAGCGATCCTCACGCCCGCTTCCTGGCCTGGCTCGCCCACGGCGCGGCGGGTGAGCCAGTGCGCGATCTCGCCATTCATGCCTCGGTCTGCCCCGATTGCCAGAGGTGGATCGCCGCGTACGATGGTCTCGCGGCGGTCGACCCAGGGCTGGCAGCCCAGGTGCCGCCGCGGCGCTATCGTGACGTGGGAGGTGCCCTAATCGGCGCTGGCCGCCTGGCGAGCGCCCTGGCCGGAGTGGTCATCGCCGCCGCCATGGTCGGCCTCGGCGCGGCTCAACTGGTCGGCGCCATACGCGGAGCGCCGGCGAACGGCGAAGTCGCGGTCGCGACCGACAGCCCCGAACAGCAGGTTGGTCCCGGCAATGGAACCCCGCAGCCGACCCGGAGCTTCTCCGAGACCGCCTCGCCTGACGCATCGGGTCCCTCCGGTTCAGGAGCAGCCTTCGGGACTCGCCTGCCCATTCCGACGCCGCGCCCGACCATCGCCCCGGGTCACACGGCCCCTCCGACCCCGGTGGCGACCGCCGTCGCCACACCGGTGCCAACACCGGTGCCAACTGACACTCCGACACCGACGCCAACCCCGGTGCCAACTGACACTCCGACACCGACGCCAATACCACCGCCGGCCCCGACGATACCGGACGCCCCGTTCCTGACCGCATCGACGGGCGGCACCGGGGAGATCCTGCTCAGCTGGACGAAGCCGGGTGACGGGGGAGATCCCATCACCGGTTACGACTTGTACCGAGACGGGACCTTCTTCCAGGCGGTTGGCGCGTTCCAGAACGCCTTTCCCGACACGGGCCTGCTGTCCGGGCAGGAGTACTTCTATTACGTCGTGGCCAGGAACGGCATCGGTGCCAGCATGGGGTCGAATCCCGCCTCGGCGCTCGCGGGACCCTAGCGGTCGCGCGGCTCGGTTGAGGCGAGGGCGGCCTGTGCCGCCGCAAGGCGGGCGACGGGGACGCGGAACGGCGAGCACGAAACGTAGTTGAGCCCGATCTCGTGGCAGAAGGCGATCGACGCGGGGTCTCCCCCATGCTCGCCGCAGATGCCCACCTTCAGATCGGGGCGGGTGGCGCGACCTCGCTCGGTGGCGATGCGTACCAGTTGACCGACCC
>JAYUGK010000133.1:0-1879 GCA_043738415.1 Chloroflexota bacterium
GCCGAGATCGCCAAGGACCTGGGGGCCCTGACAGTGGGCGTCATCACCAAGCCGTTCAGCTTCGAGGGGGTTCGGCGCAAGCTGGTCGCCGAGCAGTTCTCTGAATTGCTGAAGGAGAAGTGCGACACCCTGATCACCATCCCGAACGACCGCCTGCGCGAGGTCGTCGACAAGAAGACCAGCATCCTGGATGCCTTCCGGGTGGTGGACGACGTGCTGCGCCAGGGAGTGCAGGGGATCAGCGATCTGATCACCGTCCCGGGCCTCATCAACCTCGACTTCGCCGATGTCAAGACCATCATGCGTGACGCCGGTTCAAGCATGATGGGGATCGGGATCGGGACCGGCGACAACCGCGCCGTTGACGCCGCGCGAGCCGCGGTCATGAGCCCGCTGCTGGAGGTGAACATCACTGGCGCTCGTGGCATCCTGTTCAACGTCACCGGCGGCAGCGACCTTGGCCTGTTTGAGGTCAATGAGGCGGCCGAGGTGATCAAGGAGGCAGCGGATCCGGAGGCGAACATCATCTTCGGCACCGTGATCGACGACCGCATGCGCGACGAGGTCAAGGTGACGGTGATCGCCACCGGCTTCGATGCGAGTCGAAAGATCCGCACGCCGGCTCGAGCGGTGACCGCCTCGACCGAGGTTGTCACCGGGATCGAGGCCTCACTCGACGAGCGCAGTCGCGAGATCCTGGCCGAGATCGAGCGTGAGCGAGCCCAGCAGCAGGACCTCGAAGACCAGATGCCGGCCAGCTCACCATTCGCCGTCGATGCGAGACCCGCTGCCAGGGGCAGCGAGCGCCAGGCGATCCCGGTGCGATCTGCGGGCCTCGAGCGACCGAGCTACGGCGAGACCGACCTGGATATCCCATCGTTCCTGCGCCGCAAGAGCGAGTAGCACCCGGGTCGGACCGATGCGCCCCGGCTGACCAGCCGGGGCGCTGCCATCTGCCGAGCCCGCCGACGCGATGCAGCCGATCGAGGAGCCGACGCTCACCGCACTGCTCATCGCGGACCGCTACCAGCGCCTGGTGGCACATCTGCGCGAAGCCGCAGAGCGGGCCGGCCGCGACCCAGGGGCATTCCGCGTGGTCGCCGTTACCAAGGGGTTCGACGCGAGCGCGGTGCGACGTGCGAGAGAGGCCGGTCTCCGTCGCTTCGGCGAGAACCGGGTCCAGGAAGGGCTCGTCAAGGTGGCGGCCGTGCCCGACGCCGAGTGGCACCTGGTCGGCCGCCTGCAGGCCAACAAGGTTCGACCCGCCATCGGTTCGTTCGCCGTCATTCATTCGGTCGACTCGCTTGACCTGCTGCGCCGCATGGACCACATCGCGGCCGAAGAGGCCCGCGTCCCGCTCGCCCTTTTGCAGGTCAATCTGAGCGGTGAGCCGAGCAAGGCCGGATTCGACTCTGCCTGGTTTGCCGCCGAGGTCCGACAGCCTGGGACGCTGCTCACGTCCCTTGAGGCGCTGGGCGCGGTGCGGGTCAGCGGGCTGATGACCATCGGCGTGGCCGGCGCTTCGGTCGAAGACGCTCGCCTGCTGTTCGGGCGCCTGCGCCAGCTTCGCGACGAACTCGTCCAGCGGATCGGTCGGGCGCTGCCGGACCTCTCGATGGGGATGTCGGGCGACGCCGAGGCGGCGGTAGCGGAGGGGGCGAGCCTCGTCCGCATCGGCACCGCCCTCTTCGGTCCGCGGCCGGGTTGAAGCCTCACTGCTATCCTCCGGCGTGATGGCGCCCGTCGTGGTCAACTTCGTGCAACTGCTGCTGGGGGCGCTGATGCTGCTCGTTATCGCACGCATCGTGGTCAGTTGGGTCGCGCCGACCGGTGGTGGAGGGCTCATCGCTTTCATCTACCAGGCCACCGAGCCATTCCT
>JAYUGK010000134.1:0-5718 GCA_043738415.1 Chloroflexota bacterium
CGGCGAGGGCGAGCGCTTCATCGGTCGCGCCAGCGCGCAGCAACTCGCGCGCCATACCGTGTCGATCGAGCACCGTCGCATCGCGCCAGCCGCCGTCCCGAAGCCGCAGAACCTCGGCCTCGAGTAGCGCGAGCGAGACGATGTCCTGCAGGTTGTGGTCGAGCACGTCGGCCAATAGGTCCGGCGAGCCGCCGCGCAGATAGCTGAAATAGCGCCCCGGCACCTCATTGCCCGGGCAGTCCGACTCGCGCCGCACGCCAAGGACGCCCGCCTCCACCACCGCCAGCCTTGCTCCGCCAAGCGGACGTCGAAAAAGGCGGCGCGCCACGGGCAGCAGGTCGTCGTGCTGCTGCGGCAGGGCCGCCAGTTCACGGAAGAGCCCATGGATGGTGAGTCGCGTGACGAGCAGCGGCAGGTCGAAGCCGCGACCGTTGTAGGTGACGATCCGCGCACAAGCCGCCAGTTCGGCGACAACGCGTCGCAGAAGGGCCGGCTCATGGGGGTAGTCGGGGAGCACCAATTGTCTGATCACGAGCCGATCCCCATCCAGGCGCCCCATGCCGGCGAGGAAGACGACCGTCCCGGCACCGGTCGACAGGCCGGTCGTCTCGGTGTCGAAGTAGCAGGCCGAGGGCAGGTCCGCCAGGCGTACGGCGACCTCGGGCGGCAGCTGCACCGCGCGCTCGACCACGACCGCGGCGCCGCCAGGCTCGATCGTAAGCTGAGCCCCGAACCAGCGGGCCAGTGCCTCGGAACGGTTCTCACGCCGGCCAAGAGGGGGTACGGCGACCGCGCCTGGCCGCTCGCCGCGGACCGAGGCGAGCCGATCGGCCAGCGTGCGTACGGTCATCCGAGGGCCGCGAGCAGCTCGCCTGCCGCCGCTTTGCCGCGCGGCCCGACCTCCGTCATCGGACCGATGCAGGAGGGACAGCCGTCCAGGCAGGGGCAGCCCGCGACCACCTCGCGACAGGCGCTGATCAGCTCAGCGGCGACTCCGAACAGCCGCTCGGTGAGCCCCACGCCGCCCGGCACGGCGTCGTACAGGTAGAGCGTCGGCCGTCCGGTGAATGGCGACTGAGCCTGGGCCACCACCCCGAGGTCGCGCGAGTCGCACATCAGCAGCAAGGGGGCCGTATTGCGGGCGAGGCGCGCCAGCCCGATCAACGCGCCATCGAGGGTGTCGCGGTCGAAACGCGCGGCAGCCTCATCGGGCACCACCAGCCAGGTGGCTGCGGTGTGCATCTGCTGCTCGGGCAGGTTGATCGGTCCCCAGCCGACGTTCTCGTGCGTGTGGAACTTGATCTTCTTGAACAAGGTGGCGTGCCAGGCGACCATCACCTCGCCGCGCTGGCGCTGCGCGCCGGCACCCGGATCGACCTCGTCGAAGACCTCGAGCACCTTGAGGGTCACCCCAAGGTCGGCATCGGTGTAGTAGTCCACGTTGACGGCGCTGACATAGGCCTTGCGCTCGTCCCAGTCGAGCCGATCGACATGGAACTGGGCCCCCTCATGGAGATAGATCGCCTGCTCGTGGACGAGCATCGGCGCGGCGAACAGGTCCACCTCGCCGATCACCCGGTGGCGATCCCCGGTGGTATTGATGATCACCACGTTTTCCTGCGCCGCACTGCGCAGCGAGAACGAGCTGGCCGGGAAGTTCTCATGGCTCCAGTAGTACCGGTCGTCATCGGCGCGTCGCAGGAAGCCGTCCTCCTCGAGCACCTCGAGCAGGGTCGGCGTCTCGGCCAGGCCGAAGCGCTCGACCGATGGGATTGGGAGTTCGAAGGCGCTCGCCTTCAGATGGTCGAGCAGCAGGTGCAGGTTGTCGGGGTTCACCAGGCCGTGCTCGGGGGAGCGATCGAAGAAGTAGTCGGGGTGGGAGGCCAGGAATTGGTCGATCGGGGCCGATGAGGCGACCAGCACCGACAGGCTGGTTCCCGCTCGCCGACCGGAGCGGCCCATCTGCTGCCAGGTGGACGCGATCGTGCCGGGATATCCGACGCTGATGGCGGCATCCAGCCCGCCGATATCGATACCCAGCTCGAGGGCGTTGGTGGCCACCACGCCTCGTACCCGGCCGTCGCGCAGACCGCGCTCGATCTCGCGCCGCTCGTTGGGGAGGTAACCGCCGCGGTAGCCGCGGATCGGTGACTGGTGGCCGGGTGGGGAGGGGAGCGCCTCGCGCAGGTAGGTGGTCAGCACCTCGACGCTGGTCCGGCTGCGCGCGAAGAGGATCGTCTGTACCCCGTCCCGGATGAGCCGCTCGCCGAGCCGCTGTCCCGTCAGCAGCGAGCTGCCCCTGATACCGAGTTGCGGGTTGACGACCGGCGGGTTGACGATCAGCACGTGTTTCCGGCCGCGGGGTGCGCCGTTCTCGTCGATCAGCGCCACGGGAGCCTCGATCAGGTGCTCAGCGAGCTCGGCCGGGTTGGCGATGGTGGCCGAGGCGCAGATGAAGATCGGATCAGAGCCGTAGTGGCGGCAGACGCGTCGCAGCCGACGGATCACGTTGGCCACGTGGCTGCCGAACAGGCCGCGGTAGGTGTGCAGTTCGTCGATCACCACGAACTGCAGGTTCTCGAAGAGCTTGAACCACTTGGTGTGGTGGGGGAGGATCGCCGCGTGGAGCATGTCCGGGTTGGTGATGATCACCTGCCCGGCGGCGCGCACCACGCTCCGCACGCTGGCCGGCGTGTCGCCGTCGTAGGTGCTCGTCTTGAGGTCCAGCTCCGCGGCGTCGGCGAGGGCGCGCAGCTCGGTAAGCTGATCCGCTGCCAGGGCCTTGGTCGGGAAGAGGTAGAGGGCGCGCGCGGTCCCATCGCGGGCGACCGCGTCGAGCACCGGCAGGTTGTAGCAGAGCGTCTTGCCGGAGGCGGTGGGCGTCACCACGCATACGTTGCGTCCGGCGCGTACCTCCGCCACGGCGCGCGCCTGGTGGGTGTACAGGGCTTCCACCCCTCGCGCACGGAGGGCCGCCACGAGCCGGTGATCGAGGCCTTCCGGCCACGGTGCGTGACGCGGAGGCAGCGGCTCAAGGATGCGGTGGGCGGCCACCAGGGGCTCCAGCATCGGATCGGCCAGAAACGCGTCGATCGCTTCGTCGGCCGAGGTGGGACGGTCAAGCAGCATCGGTTCCTCCTGGAGTGGCGGGCCCTAAACCGAACGGACGTTCTGGGCAGCGTAGCACGCCTGTTCGGTTTAGTGGAGGGACCTGTGGATAACTCGGGGCGCTTCGCCTTGCACAGTGGAAAACGGCCGGGCTAGACTGGCCGGCAGATGACCGGATTCGAGGCCTCCGCGCCGCGGCAGGCTCCCAGCGAGCCACCGATTCGGGTGCGCCTGCCAGCGTCACGCGGTGGACTCGCGTGGCTGGCCGTGCTGCTGATCATCGGCGTCTTTCTTGCCGTGCAGGTGGGCCGCCAGGTCTACGCGAGCTGGTCGATCGGCCAGCAGGCCGAGCAGGTGCGCGCTCAGATCAGCGCCATCGAAGCGCGCAACGCGGAACTGCGTCGGGAGCTCGAGTATGTGAACAGCGACGCCTACGTGTCTGCCGAGGCCCGGCGGCTCTTCAACGTGGGGCTGCGCGGTGAACAGGTGCTGATCATCCCGCCGGGAGCCGAAGTGGCGCTGCCGCCGGCTCTGCAGGTCAAACCAACTCCGCCGAAGCCGCTCCTGGAGCAGTGGCTCGATCTGTTCTTCGGGGAATAGCGCTGGGGCTTCGGCGTTCACGCCTCCTGGAACAGGCTCGCTTCGCGACAGGTCACGTGTCGCCATTAGCCCTGATGGGGTTGGGGTGGGCCGTTGTGCGTGGCAGCGGTTGCCGCGCTCCGGCAGGCTGGGTATCCTCGCGATGGCTCGATCCGGCAAACCCGGCGCCGGCCCGGAACTCAGTGGCGGAGTAGCTCAGTGGTAGAGCAGGGGACTCATAAGCCCTTGGTCGGTGGTTCGAATCCGCCCTCCGCTACCAATCCCTCGCACGGGCGTTCTGCGACTAGAGTTCGCCGTACCATCAGGACTGGTGCAACCGCGCCGATGCGCCACACCGGCGTCCGCCGTAACACCAGTAGTAGTACAACGGCACCGATGAGCCCGGTCAAACGTCGCCCTGCTGCCTTGAATAGTGCGTCGTCACGTCCCGAGATCCATCCGCGCGCTTCTACCACTGACGGTGGTACGGGTGCCCTGGCGGCCCTCGCCGATGCAGTGGCTCGAGGAGCGGACCGCCTCCGCATTCCACGCGGGATTCCCATCATCCTGGCCGTCTCCGGCGGCCCCGATTCCACGGCCATGCTCCACGGCGCAGCGCAGCTCGCCGGGAAGCGCGGATGGCAGCTTACGGTGGCCCACCTTGACCACGCCCTGCGGGATGTCTCGGCCGATGAGGCCGCCGCTGTGGCCGCCGCCGCCGCGCAGCTGGGCCTGCCGGTCGAGATGATGCGCACCGATGTGGCGGCGCTGGCGAGAGCCGAGCACCGCTCGACGGAGGACGCGGGCCGCCAGGCGCGCTACCGCTTCCTGGAAGAGCTTGCCACCGATCGCGGAGCGGAGGCTCTCATCGCGACGGCGCATACGGCCGACGATGCCGCCGAAACGATCCTGCTGCGGCTTGCGAGGGGCAGCGGCCTGCGCGGCCTGCGCGGCATGCCGGCTCGCCGCGGTCGCGTGGTCCGGCCGCTGCTGGGAGAGCGGCGAGCCACACTGCGCATAGCCCTCGACGCGGCCGGCATCGCGTATACGGTCGACCCGACCAACGAAGATCCCACCCACGCAACCCGCAACCGCGTGCGGGCGGAGCTGTTGCCGGCCCTGGAGCGCCTCAACCCAAAGGCGGTCGAGGCGCTCCAGCGCTTCGGCGCCCTGGCCGCGGACGACGACGATCTGCTCGACACGCTGGCCGCGGCCGAGCTATCCCGCCGCCGCAGCCCGGGCCAAGGGGCGCTGGAGTGGCATGCACCTCCGTCTCGCGCCCTGGGACGGCGGGTGCTGCGCCTCGCGATCGGTGAGCCCGCCGTCGCGGCCGAGCGCATCGAGGCGCTGCTGGATGCGGCTGAAGGGCCACGGGGCGGGTTGCGCATCGAGCTCGGCGGCGGACGCAGTGCATCGGTCCGGGAGCGCTGCATCCACCTCGATTGATCCGACCTGGCACGCGGCGCGTTGTGGCAACGCGGACTCCATTGGTCCTGTATCGGTCCTGGCCCGAGAGGGTCGTTTGTTGGGCCCGTGGCGTCAACCTATACTGGGCTTGCCTGCCGTCGCGCAGGCGGCACCGCTCCCGGAGGGACCGGTCGTCGATCCGTACGGAGGCTAGAAGGGACCTACCTTGAGCAGCCGACTCGTCCGCAACAGCGTCGTGCTCGTCGTCCTTGCCGTGTTTGGGCTCGCGCTCCTGTGGACCTATATCGTCGATAGCAACACGACCGCCCCGTATACCTACGGCCAGCTCCTTGACGACGCTGCGAAGGGCAACGTGACCTCGGTCGTGCAGAACGGCACAAGGCTGACCGTCGTGCTGGGCACCAAGGCCAACGCTCCTGAGACCGTGGTCGTCGCCTCCCAGTTCATCGACGTTCGCGCAGAGGTCTGCGCCGCTGCCGGCAGCACCACGCCGGGCACCTGCTCGATCAAGTATTCAGCGGTCGAGGAGGGCGCCGCCGGACAGGTCATCTTCCAGCTCCTGTTCGCCTTCCTGCCGGTTCTGCTCATCGGTGGCTTCATCTT
>JAYUGK010000135.1:0-1878 GCA_043738415.1 Chloroflexota bacterium
CGACCAGCTGCGCCCGGAGATTCCCGAGGCGATGAGCCTGGCGGCCGCGGCCGGCATCCAGACGATCGTGGTGACCGGGGATCACCCGCATACGGCGGCGTCCGTGGCACGAGCCGCCGGGCTGCAGACCGACCACGTGGTGACCGGCGCGCAGCTCGACGACTGGGACGACGCCCGGCTCGCCGCCGAGCTGCCGGCGATGCGCATCGTGGCCCGCGCGGTGCCCGAGCAGAAGCTGCGCCTCGTCATCGCGGCGCGCGCCGCGGGGCGCACCGTGGCCGTAACCGGTGACGGGGTCAATGACGCGCCGGCGCTGCATCGCGCGGACGTTGCGGTAGCGATGGGCAGCGGGACGCAGGTGGCCCGCGAGGCCGCCGACCTGGTGCTCGGCGACGACTCGTTCGCCACCCTGATGTACGGGCTGCGCGAAGGGCGCCGCATGGTCGAGAACGTGCGCAAGGGGCTCGTCTTCCTGGTCTCGACCCACGTCGCGCTGCTCGGCTTCATCCTGATCGCGACGGTGGCGGGGTATGGCCAGCCACTCCTGCCGGTGCAGATCCTGTGGATGGAGCTGTTCATCGACCTGGCCGCCTCGATCGCCTTCGAGCGGGAGGTGGAGGAGCCCGATGCCATGCGCCGCCCGCCGCGCCCCCGCAACCAGCCGCTGCTCACCAACCTGCTGCTGTCCCGGATCGTGCTGGCCGGCTCCTTCACCGCGGTCGCCACGCTGGCCGTCGTCGAGCTGGATGGCGGAGGCGCCGATCACGTGCGCTGGCTGGCGTACACCGCGCTGGTGGTCGGCCAGGTGGTGCGCGCTTACGCCAACCGAAGCCTGGAAAGCTCGATCGTCAAGCTCCGGGCCAATTGGTTCCTGGCCGCCACCTGCGTGGCCGTGGTCGCGATCCAGGCCCTGATCCCCTTCATTCCACCGATGGCCGACGCCTTCCGCGCCTCGCCGCTGCAGCTCACGGAGTGGGGGATCGTGGCGCTCATCGCGTTCTTCCCTGCGATCGTCGCCGATTGGCTGCGGCGCATCGGCTGGACCTGGGTGGCCTGAGGAGCACGTCCCGTCGCGTGAGCCGTTCCGCCAGGGCGGGTCGCAGCACGCGAGCCGCTCATGCGGTGCGGTCGACTTGCGGGGCCAGTCCATGCGTCCCACGTTCTTATCACGTGCGATTCACCTTCGGCTCATGTTCGGATCGTATCGTCACGATCCTCGCAGGTCGCTTGACTTGCCTTTTCATGGAGAAATGACGCATCTCATGTCGAATCGATTCGGTTGGTCGACGTTGGCAATACTCGCTGTCACCGTGCTCGTTAGCGCCTGTACGGCGAGCCCAGGCCCTGCGACCGGCGCCCAGCCGTCGCTGGCGGGCGGTGGTGGCGAGGGCGGTGGCGAGGGGGGCGGTGGCGTCGAAGCGGCGCTTGTCACCTACGCCGACGCAGCGCAGAAGTTCTCTATCGGGCACCCAGGCCCCTGGACCCAGGACCGATCCGTCACTGACGGTGTGAGGTTTGTGGGCGGCGAGCATGACTTGACCATCACATTCGCCAGGCCGCCGGCCGGGATGAATGCCCTGGCCTACGCGCAGAGCGACGTTGCTGCCGTGTCCTCCATCTTCCCCGGCTATTCGCAACTCAGCCTCGCGGCGTCAACGGAGGTCACGGGTGCCACCGTCCTCGGCTTCGAGGCGGACGGCACCTCTTCAGTCACGGGAAAGGCCTTTCGGGCGCACAACGAGCGCTACTACATGCCGCTCGTCGATGGACGGATCGCAGTCCTGACGGTCACCGGACCAACTGACCAGTACGACCGAGAAGGCGTGCGCGACATCGCACTCACCTTCAAGGTCACGCCCTAGCGAAAGCCATCGATGG
>JAYUGK010000136.1:0-5704 GCA_043738415.1 Chloroflexota bacterium
GAACGGTGGCCTCGCTGTACGCGTACAGCAGCTTCGCCCCATGCCTGATGATCCCACGGTGCTCCTGGTCGACCCCGGGCAGGAACCCCGGCACGTCCACCAGGGTCACCAGCGGAATGTTGAAGCAGTCGCAGAAGCGGACGAAGCGAGCGGCCTTGTCCGATGCGTCGATATCCAGCACGCCGGCCAGCACTTCGGGTTGCTGGGCGACGATGCCGACGCTGCGCCCCTCGATCCTGGCAAAGCCGCAGATGATGTTTCGAGCGAAGTGGGCGTGCACTTCGGTGAACGAGCCGGCATCGATCAGGCCGCCGATCACCCGGTGCATGTCGTACGAGCGCTGCGCCGAGTCCGGGATCAACGCGTCCAGCGTGGCGCCGTCGATCTCGGGGGGCGCCCACTCCCCCACCATGGGCGTCAGCTCGACATTATTCTGTGGCATGTAGCCGAGCATGCGCCGGGTCAGCGCCAGGGCCGCCGTTTCCCCGGCGGCAAGGAAGTGCGCCACTCCGCTCGTCTCGTTGTGAACCCTGGCTCCGCCAAGTCCCTCGAAGTCGATCTCTTCGTGGGTCACCGTCTTCACCACGTTCGGACCGGTGACGAACATGTAGCTGCTCCCGTCGACCATCACCGTGAAGTCGGTGATCGCCGGTGAGTAGACGGCGCCGCCGGCACAGGGTCCCATCACCACGGAGATCTGCGGCACAACCCCCGACGCGAGGGTGTTGCGCAGGAAGATTTCGGCATACCCGCCAAGCGACACGACCCCTTCCTGGATGCGGGCACCGCTCGAGTCCGACAGGCCGATGATCGGCGCTCCGATCTCCATCGCCATGTCCATCACCTTGCAGATCTTCTCCGCATGCGCCTCGGACAAGGAGCCGCCGAAGACGGTGAAATCCTGCGCATAGACAAATGCGGTGCGACCGTCGATGCGACCGAAGCCGGTGACCACGCCGTCTCCGAGGTAGTGCTCGCTGTCGAGCCCGAAATCGGTGGCGCGATGCGTGACCAGGGCGCCGAGCTCGCTGAAGCTGTCTTCATCGAGCAGCAGCACGAGCCGTTCGCGCGCGGTCAGCTTGCCGCGCTGGTGCTGCTGATCAATGCGGCGCTCGCCGCCACCCAGCTTCGCCTCCTCGCGAAGTTGCCGCAGGCGCGCGAGCTTCTCCGACGTCGACACGTGGCGCCCTCCGCATGATGGTGGGCCCAGCAGGGATCGAACCTGCGTCCCGCCGGTTATGAGCCGGATGCTCTAACCACTGAGCTATGGGCCCGATGGATGGTGGACAACTTCGAGTATACGGGCTTGTCTTTGCACAAAGACGTTGACGACGGCTCACCTTGTGGATAACTCCGATGGCACGCGGGCGGGCAGTCCCGGTATCATCGGAGTCGTCGCGGTCGCGACCTTCGCCCTCTCCCCCGCCCCGCTGGAAGGTGACCTCTTGACGAAGATAATCTGCATCGCGAACCAGAAGGGCGGGGTCGGCAAGACGACCACCTCGATCAACCTCGCCGGTGCCCTCGTGGAACTTGGGTACCGGGTGCTGTGCATCGACATGGACCCGCAGGCGAACCTGACCGTGGGACTGGGCATCTCGCTTTCGGATGTGCACCACTCGGTAGCCGATGTCCTGTCCGATGACCGCGTCCCCCTCGACGAGGTGATCCGCCAGACCGGCATGCCGGGTCTGTCGGTGGCACCCTCGACGCTTGAGCTGGCCTCGACCGAGGTTGAGCTGTTCACCGCCATCGGGCGCGAGATGGTGCTGCGTGACGCGCTCACCGGCTGGGCAGATCGGCAGTACGACGTCATTATCATCGACTGCCCGCCGACCCTTGGACTGCTCACCATCAACGCCCTGGTCGCCAGCTCGAGAGTTATCATCCCGGTGCAGACCCAGTACTACGCCATCAAGGGTCTGACCTCGCTGATCAAGGTGATCAACACGATCAAGCTCAAGCTGAACCACGACCTCGAGATCCTCGGCCTGCTGGCCACCTTCTACGACGGGCGAACGGTTCTCGCTCGGGAGATGCTGCAGAGCCTGCGCGAGCTCGGTGACCATCGCGTCTTCACCACCATGATCAAGCAGACCGTGAAGCTGGGAGAGGCGCCGCTGACCGGAAAGCCGGTGACGGAGTACGCGACCAACTCGGCAGCCGCCCGCGCCTTCCGCGAGCTGGCGCGCGAGGTGATCGAACTTGGCTAGCAAGCGCCCTGCCTTCCAGGAGAACATCCACCGCCTCTTTGACGAAGCGCTGGCGACCGATCTGGCTCCGGGGATCGTCTCCCTCATCGAGTCGCGCGCAACACGGGCGCAGATTCGCGAGGTGCCGATCGGGAAGATCCTGCCGAACCCCGCGCAGCCACGCCTCTCGTACGAAGAGGATTCGCTGGTCGAGCTTGCCGCCTCGATCCGCGAGCACGGCGTCCTGCAGCCGATCCTGGTCCGCCCGATCGGCGGCAAGTACGAGCTGATCGCCGGTGAGCGGCGCTGGCGAGCGTCGCGCATGGCCGAGCGGGAAACCATCCCGGCCATCGTCGTCGAGTTCGACGAGGAGACGGCGATCGAGGTCTCGATCATCGAGAACCTGCAGCGCGAAGACGTCTCGCCGCTCGAGGAGGCGGCGATGTTCCGCAAGATGACCGACCTCGGTTACTCGGTGCGCCAGCTTGCGCAAAAGATCGGCAAGGACAAGGGCTACGTTGAGAATCGCATCAGGCTGGCGGAGGCGCCGCCGGAGATCCGCGAGCTGGTGTCCTTGCGCAAAGACACGCTGAGCCACGCCTACGAGCTGATGAAGATCGGCGACGAACGAACCCGACGGCGCCTCGCCAAGCGGGTGGCCGCCGGCGACCTGACGCTGGCCAGGCTGCGGGCGATCACCGGAGGGAAGGCGCCTGACGAGCCGGACCTCACCAAGCCGAAGCGGCGGGCTCGGACCGTGGCGGGACACGTGGTCGCCGTACGGGCGACCGACAATGCCCTCGTCGACAACCGGGCAAAACTGGCCGAGGCGATCGATGAGTTGGTGGCCATCCTGTCGCAGCGCGACCTGCTCGACGAGATCCCCGACACGAACCGCGACAACTTGGCTCGTAACCTGACGGTCACCAAGCTCAAGCTGGAGAATGCGATCGCCATCATCCGGGCGACGCGCGAGCCCTAGCCCGCCGAGGCGCGGCCGGCTTCAGGGGGTATAGCTCATCACCTCGCGCTGGGCGACGAGGAAGTCGACCAGCTTGCGGCGCGCTTCCGGATCCGTGCGACGCAGCCCGGCGACTGCCCGTGGCAGCTCGAAGATCGGGGCGGCAAGCTGACCGCCGGTGTCGATGCCGATCACGTGGTCGGGTCCGCCCCCCACCAGGAACGCACGCTGGAAGCCGCGTGCGTCGATGCCTGCCACCTCGCAGAAGGCGCCGATGGCCGTCCCCACTCCGCGGCGCTTCGCGAAATCGATGAACAGGTCGGCCGCCCAGTGGTCGATCTGCTCGTCGGCCTGGGCGGTCACCATCTTGCGATAGACGCGCTCGTCGCCTGCGCTCACCCTTCTCCTCCGCTCCTGCTGGCGATCGATTCTACTCAAGCCGCCGACCCGGCGGGTGCATCGTTCGGTCCCAGGCTGAGAGGTCGATCGGCTATTCTGCCGCCGTGATTGATCGGCCGAACGACCTGCGGACCGAAGATACCATCGTCTACGACCTGCTTGGCTCTGCCGGGCCGACTGGCCCGGCAGACGTGATCGGACGTGCCACCTTCCGCGATGGGCGATCGGAGGTGGACGCTCCCGACGGCGTGGCGGTCGCTGTGCGGGAGCTTCTACAGCGCGGGTTTGTCGACCGGGTGCACGCCAGCGAACGCCCGCGTGGCTACCGTCGCACCAGCGGCGGTCGGGTCGAGATGCTCGTCCCCGGCATGGCCGAGCATTTCGCGGCGCGCATGCGCGGCCTGTGGCTCCCCTACCCCGACGGCACCGTCGTGACGGCTCGACCGGCGAGCTCCAGCCCCGACCGCCGGCCCGCCGACCAGGCCCAGGAGCTCGTCGAGGCCGGCTCCCCGGTCGCCGACCCGAGCGTCAGACGCGCGACCCTGACCGAGAGCGACCAGATCCTGAACGCACGACCGCTCGTGCGCGGGAATGAGCCGGAGAGCGGCGTTCGACCAGCGGCCGAACGCGCGGTGGCCCGCACGGACTGTGGATGGATCTGCTGATGCGTAGCTTTACTGAGATTTCGTGGGGTTGGCTGAAGCCGGCTCGCCGATCCTGTCGGGTATCATGCCGGGCATGTCGCCAATGAAGTACCTCGCCCTGCCGGTCCTGATCCTGGTCGTGGGGATCGCCTACTACCTGCTCAGCGGTGAGCCGTCCGGCTCCGTCCTGCTGGTGATCTTCGCGGGAGCGATGGCGGTGATGGGCTGGATCCTGCTCCCGACCCTCGACAACGTCGGCCCGACCGCCCCGGTTGACCCCGACTTCGAGGCGCCCGATCACTGATCAGCGACCATCGCCTCAGCGAATGCCGGTGTCGTAGCTGACCTGGATATCGGCCAGAGGTCCCTCGGCCTCGACCCGCAGCTCGACCGGAGCGGGCGTCCCCATGAGCCCTTCAACGGCCTGTGGAACGAGCCGATACGCACCCGGCGCCAGGTCGACGGAGAACCGACCGTCGCGGTCGGTGACGGCACGCGCGACCTCCGCTCCACTCAGATCGTTGACGACCAGCACGGCCCCGACCACCGGCCGGTCAGCGCAGGCGGGATTCGGCGGGACGGTGACCACGGGGCAGACAGGTCCAGCGGTGGCCATGCCGCTGATGCCGGGAGTGCCCGGCAACGGGTCGCCGTCCTCGCGCGTGAGCTCCACCTTGCCGTCGCGCGCAACGGCGTAGACCCAGCGGTGCTGGCTGATGCAGCCTGCCGGGCAGTCTCCCCACCCGATCCGGACCGTCACCCGCCAGCCATCGCCTGACGCCTGAACCTCGTACCAGGCGGCCTGGCCGATCAGGTTGTCGTCGCGAGGGGCGATGCCGACGAACCGCGATTCCTGGGCGATGACCAGCTGTGCCGCCTCCTGGACCGTGGTTGGAGGCGTAGAGCCGCCGAGCCCGCGGCACGCTGCCAGCACGATGCCCGCAACGACCACGATTGCGAAAGCCGGGAGGAGCTGGCTACGTCTCATCAACCACGGGACGCCGGCGGGCGCTCGGCGGTTGCATCGGCCACGCGCGCCCACAGATCAGCTGCTGATGCTGGCCCCACGCCTCGATCCACGGCGCGCGCGATACGAGGCCAGGTAATCGAGCAACTCGTCGCGCTCGTCTTCGGTTAGATCAGCGAACAGTGCCCCATCGACGGTGCTGGCAACATGCTGCCCAGGCTCACCGGGCACGCGGTAGTCACACAGGCGCATCAACTCGGCATATGGCACCATCAGGGTCTGGCTCAACTGGTACAGCACATGCGGTGACGGCTTCTTGACCCCGCGTGATTCAATGCAAGTGCAGCAGTGGCCCGAGCGTCTCCCGGCGGTGGTCAGGGTGGCCCCGCTTCCCCGGATGCCAGCGCGTCAAGGAGGAAACAGTGACCAACGAGGAAGTCGACCAGACGGTCGTCACGCGTGAACCAGCGCTGGAGGCGGGACAGGAGACTGTCCGCACCGACACGATGCGCACGACAACCGCGGGCCCCGGATCTCCAGA
>JAYUGK010000137.1:0-1872 GCA_043738415.1 Chloroflexota bacterium
CTGGGACGACGGCCTCGACCCCCGCGGCATGCCGACGGCGATCGACTTTGAGGGCGTGCCCAAGCAGCGCGTTGATCTGATCACCGATGGCGTGGCCTGCGCCGTGGTCCACGACACGGCGACCGCACTACGAGCCGGCACGACCTCCACCGGCCATGGCTTTCCGGCGCCCAACGTGTGGGGCCCGATCGCCTGGAACCTCTTCATGGCCCCCGGCTCTCGCTCCAAGGACTCCATGCTGGCTGGCATCGAGCGCGGCGTATGGGTCACGCGCTTCCACTACGTCAACATCGTGCACGCCAAGCGGGGCATCCTGACCGGAATGACGAAGGACGGCACCTTCCTGATCGAGGAGGGCCGCATAGCGCGGCCGATCCGCAACCTGCGCTTCACGCAGTCCATTCCCGACGCCTTCAGTCGGATCGAGGGAATCGGATCCGAGACACGCCTGGTAGCGCCGGAGTACTCGGGGATCTTCGCTCGGGTGCCTGCCCTCCAGATCGGCCGCTTCGCCTTCACCGGGGCAACCTCCAACGAGGGGGCGGCCTGAGCGTGGCGCTGGTCGAGCTGCGCATCGACGACCTGGTCCGCCTGCGCAAGGCTCATCCGTGCGGCAGCCGCGAGTTTCGCGTCGCGCGACTGGGCGCGGATATCGGCCTGATCTGCATCGGCTGCGAACACCGCATCCTGATGGACCGCCTCGACGTCGAGCGGCGCTTCATCGGCTACGCGGATCGCGGGCCTGAGCCGCTGAACTAGCCGATGGCGCACCTGGAGCTGCCATCGGACCTGTCAACACAGGACCTTTCGGGCGCGGGGACCGTCTTCCGCAATCGGGCCTTCGTGCTGCTGTGGACCGCGCAGGTGCTCAGCCAGCTGGCCAGCAACATGGTGTTGGCCGGGCTGATGGCCACCGTGGTCGCCGCCACCGGCTCGAATACCGCCAATGCCGTCCTGATTCTCACCTTCCTGGTGCCCGCGGTTGCCTTCAGCGCCATCGCCGGCGTCCTCGTCGAGCGCAGCGATGCTCGCCTGATCATGCTCGCCGCCAACGCCCTGCGCGCGGGCGGGACCGTTCTCTTCCTGTTGGTGGGCAGCAACGTCGGTCTCATCCTCGTGATCAATCTGTTCGTCGCGACGGTGACCGCGTTCTTCGTGCCGGCGGAGCTCACGGCAATTCCCCGCATCGTGGGGCGAAAGCACCTGATGGCAGCCAACTCGATCTTCGTGCTGACCGTCAACGCGACCTTCGCCATCGGCTTCGGCTTTCTTGGACCCCTGCTGCTGACCACCGCGTCTGTCGACGCGGTCTACGTGGTGGTTGCGGTCATGTTCGGCCTCGCTGCGCTGGCCATCGTGCCGTTGTCGAAGGTGCCACCCGAGGTGCGGGGCGAGGTCGGCAGCGTGGAAGCAGGACGCGCCCTCCGCGCGGTTTTCGATCAGCTTCGAGAGGGGATCGACTTCGTGCGCGGACATCGGCATATCGCCTGGTCGCTCGCGTACCTGGGGATCGCCGCCAGCCTGATCGCGGTGATGGGAGCCATCGGACCGGGCTTTTCGACCGATATCCTGCGTCTGCGCCCGTCTGACTTCTTCTTCGTGATGGGTCCTGCGGGCCTGGGCGCTGTGATGGGGATCCTGTTCCTGAACGCGTACGGACGCCATCTGCCCAAGCGCCTGCTGATCGACGGCGGCCTGATCGCGATGGGGATCACCCTTTTCGGATTGGCCCTCGTGAAGCCGGTCACGATTCTGCTCGGGCCTGCGATGCACCCAATCGAACAGGGACTCCCCGCCGCGCTCAGCCCGATCATCTCCCTGATTGCCCTGGTGGTGATCATCGCGGTGACCGCCGGCGTGGAATACGCCTTC
>JAYUGK010000138.1:0-1841 GCA_043738415.1 Chloroflexota bacterium
GCGTGCGGAGGCCGACGCCAAGGCGATCTATGCCGAGCTGGTCGGGGGCGCCGACTTCGCGGCGACCGCCACCGCCAGTAGCAAGGATGCGTCCGCCGCCGGCGGAGGGGTGCTCGGCTGGATCGAGGCCACGAACGGCCAGTACCAGGACTACTTCGCCGAGGCCAAGGATGCAGCGGTTGGCGCCCTGTTGGGACCGACCAGGGACGCGACCGGGTACCACATCCTGCGTCTCGACGATACGCGAGCGGCAGGTCCGCACAAGCTGCAGATCGACCTGCTTGCCGCGAGCGGGGTGACCGATTCCCAGTACCGCGCGTACCTGCGCAGCGAGCTGCTGCGCACCAAGTTCCGCGACTATTTCACGAGCAAGGTGGTGGCCCGCTACTCGCCCCAGCGCGAGGTTGCCCAGATCTTCATTGCCGCGGAATCCGGCGTGCCCATCCCGAAGCGACGAGTGCGCCACTTCCTGGCCCAGCCGATTCCCGGCGGCGCCGACCAATCGACCGCCACCGCGGCGCAGTGGGCTGCTGCCCTGGCCCGCGCCGAGGCCTTTCGTGCCGAGGCACTCAAGCCCGATGCCGACTGGTCCACGCTGGCGGCCACCAGCGACGACACGGGCAGTGGTTCGAGAGGCGGCGACCTGGGCTGGTCCGATCCCGCCACCACGACCTTCGTGGCCGAATTCACCAAGGCGCTCGCGGGCCTCTCCATCGGCAAGGTCAGTGAACCGGTCAAGACCCAGTTCGGCTACCACATCATCGAGGTGACCAACCAGCGGATCAGCGCCGAGGGGCAGGCAATCGAACTGGTCGCGGCGCTGAAGGCGGATCCGTCCAGGTTCAGCGAGCTGGCGAAGCAGCAGAGCGAGGATGCCAGCACCGCTTCCAAAGGCGGCGACCTCGGATGGGTGATCCCATTCCAGTTCGAGGAGCCGCGCAACACGGCCATCTTCGATCTCAGCAAGCCGAACCAAGTCAGCGAACTGGTGAAATCGGCGTCGGGGTACTACATCTTCAAGCTGATCGACAGCTCCGAACTGCGCTGGGTCGCCAAACCCCAGCTTGACTCGGTGCGCGCGACCGGGTTCCCGCGCTGGCTGGGCTCGATCCGCGCGGAACGACAGATCTGGATCGACCCGGCATTCGCTCCTTCACCCGCTACCGGGTGAGGAAGGGGGGCATGGCGGCGTCGCGCGGCGTCGACGAGCTCCTGGCCACGGCGGGCCTCGATCCGGCCGACGGGGTGCAGATCGTGGCGGCCAACCGCATGGCGTCCGTGCCGTTTGATCCTGCGCTGCCGCTCCTGGTGCTCGCCGCGCCGGCGCTGCCGCTGGCAGGAGGGGTCGTCCCGGGGCGCCACGCGCGGTCGAGCCCGCTCGCCGTGCTGGCCGCGCTCTATCCGCCGGCTCACCCCATGCGTCGGCTGCCAGGCCGCGAACAGCGCTCGCTGGATCAGCTGAGTGACGCCGAGCTGGCCTCTCACGATTGGCTGGTGCCGGCCCTGGCGCCGCTCGAGAACCTCGCCTCGCCCCACGGCATGGCCGCCATATCGGCCCGCCTGCGAGCGCCCGACGGTTGCCCGTGGGATCGCAAGCAGACCCACGCATCGCTCCGCCCGTTCGTCCTCGAGGAGGCCTACGAAACGGTCGATGCCATCGAGCGCGGTAACGCGGCAGACCTGGCGGAGGAGCTCGGTGACCTCTACCTGCAGATCATCCTGCACGCCCAGCTGGCGGCCGAGGAGGGCAGGTTCGACCTGACCGATGTGTACCGCACGCTCGGCGCCAAGATCGTGCGGCGCCATCCCCATGTCTTCGCTGATGTCAAGGTGAGCGGCGC
>JAYUGK010000139.1:0-1839 GCA_043738415.1 Chloroflexota bacterium
AGCCGCTCTCCGGCCACCACGCGGCTCCCGGGCCGGACCAGCAGCACCTCGTCGATCTCCCCGGGTGCGCGCCGCAATGGGCGGGCGACCGGCACGCGAATCGGGTCGAGCGGCTCCCGTCGCAGCGCGATCACCTCGTCGGGCCGAATCTCCGCTCCGATGCGCACCGTGACGGTGCTGCCACGCTGCAGCCGGATTCGATGGATCGCGACTCCGTTCATCGGGGCTCCTCGGCTGCGACCTGCGGTTCGTGCTGGAGGGCGTCCCGCCAGGCAGCCAGGATGGTGCGCCGGTCATCGGTGCGACGGGGGAGGAGGAGCGGAACGTCGCGCGCATCGAGCACCAGGCCGACCGCCCCACCCAGCACGCTGGCACGTGATCGGCGCGCGCGCCGGGCCCCTCCGATTCCGATCCCTGGCTCAAGCTCGATCTCCAGCTCAGCCACCTGGCCACGACCGAGCGGCACTAATTGCAGCTGGCCGGCACGCACCTCGATCGGCCCGATCGATGACCAGCCGGCGCGATGCACCGTTACCCGGAAGGCAGGATGGCCCGACCTTCCCCCGCGACACACCACCGCAGCGCCGAGCGGCGTCAGCAGGTCGTCGCGCAGCATCTCGACCCCCTCGGCAATCTCTCGGTCCTCCAGGGCACCCAGCGGACCAAGAGCGCCGGATGGATCGATGGCCAGCTGGGTCACACCGAGCGGGCGCGCTCCGTCGAGCAAGATCCCCATGGCCTGTGCCGGCGTGGGTGCCGCAGCGATGGTGCGACCGGCGCCGATCAGCAGATCAATGCTGTCGAATGCCGATTCATCTCCCACGAGCCGTTCGAGCAGCACCCGGGCGGCTCCATGCACGATCGCCAGCTCCTCTTCGGTCTGCGGCAGGGCGCCGGGGCGTGCGCGCAGGTTCTGAAGGGCATCGGCCACCGCCAGCTCATCCACCGGAACGTCGATCGAGTGCGCGATGCGAGCCGGGCCGCCGGGTTCGGTGAGCGTTGGCGAGGTGAGTCCGCCGCTGGCCAGCACCCTGCTCTCGGAGCGGCCCGAGGCGTCGGCCAGCACCCAGGTCGCGTACCGAGCGCCGAGGTCGATCGCCGAGATGCGCCGCCCGCCACCGCGGGCCAGCTGCATGACTGCACGGCTGAAACCGACGGGTGCCAGCTGCCGACGGCCGCCGGGCTCCACCAGTCGCTCAAGCAGCGCCTCCAGGTGGCGGCGAAGGGGCAACGGATTCTCGTGCTCTGCGGAAGGGCGTGGGTTGGGCACGGCCCTCGCGAGGCCCGCTTCGAAGAGGCTCAGCACCTGTTCGGTGAGCAACGGGGAGCCTGCCCACACCACCGGCGTCTGTCCGCCGCCACGGGCTGCGGCCACCAGGCCGGCCATCTCCAGGGCGGCCTCGCCGGTCTCGTCGTCGAATCCACCGGCCAGCAGCCAGGCGTCCACCTCGGCCGATTGGAGGGCCGCCAGCCGCTCGGCAGCGGGCCGACCATCGTCGAGGGTGGCGGCCTCAGCCACCACCCAGCCGGCCGACTCCGCGGCCCGTCGCGCGGCTCCGCCCGACAGGTCGGTCGAAACGGCTGCCAGGGCGACGCGCCCCGGACGAGACGGCGTGTGACAGGCAATCCGCGGAGCATCGCTGATGATCCCCACCAGCCGATCCGCCAGCCGCGGGTCGGCCGCGCCGGCGAGTCGGGCCGCGAGGGTCCCGATCAGGTCAGCCTCGCCCCAGCTCGATGGCTGTGCAGCGTGGGCGGCTATCCGCCAGCGCCCGGCGCTGCGTCCCACCACGATCCCCTTGGTCCAGGCGGATCCGACATCGAGCAGCAGCGACAACT
>JAYUGK010000140.1:0-5583 GCA_043738415.1 Chloroflexota bacterium
TAGCGGTCGCGCAGGTCGAAGAATGCGAGGTGGCCGTGGTCTCGGCGCCGATGCACCCAGCCGGCCAGCATCACCCGCTCCCCGACGTGGGAGGCACGCAGCTCGCCGCACGTATGGCTCCGGAAGGTCTGGCCCATGGTCGGCTGATGGTAGCCGAGCGCGATGCGCCGGGTCGCCCTCAGCCGATTGCGGCTGCCACCTCGCCGAGCAGTAGCTCCTGCTGCTCGTGGGCATCAAGGTCACGCAGGATGACGCTTCCCGGATCCCCGCTGACGATTACGGCCCAGCGTGCGCCGAGCTTTGCGGCGGACTCGAGCTGCTTGCCGAGCTTGCGCGTGCTGCCGTCGGCGCGGACGCGCAGGCCCGCTTCCCGGAGCTGTCCGGCCACGCGCAGGCGCGGTGCGAGGGCGTCCTCGGCTGAGACGACGGCGACCAGCGCGGCGCCGGCGGGCGGTTCGGTCCCCTGCTCGGCCGCGGCCAGCACGGTACGGTCAATCCCGATCCCGAAGCCGATCCCCGGCGTTGACCGCCCGCCCAGTAGCTCCGCCAGGCCGTCGTAGCGACCGCCGCCGCCGAGGGCCTGCTGCTGCCCGCGCCGGCCGGCAACGTAGAACTCGAAGGTGGTGCGAGTGTAGTAGTCGAGCCCGCGCACCAGCCGATGATCGATCTCGTAGCGCACCTTCAGCTCGTCGAGCAGCGCGCGGACCTCATCGAAGTGGGCGCGGCAGGCATTGCACAGGTGATCGAGCGAGCGCGGCGCCCCGGCAGCCAGCTCGGCATCGAGCTCCTTGTCATCGAGGACGCGCAGCGGGTTGAGGCGCAGCCGGCGACGGGAGTCGTGGGTCAGGCGGTCTTCGTGCGCGCTGAAGTACTCGACCAGCTTCTGGTGGTACGCCGGGCGACAGTTCCCATCGCCGATCGAGTTGACATAGGCGACCACGTCGGTGAGGCCGGCCTCGGCGTAGAAGCGATGCCCCAACTCGATCAGCTCGGCGTCAACCATCGGTCCCGGATCACCGATCACCTCCACGTCCCACTGGCTGAACTGACGGAAGCGTCCGGCTTGCGGGCGGTCGTAGCGGAACATGGGGCCGAGCATCCACAGGCGCAGGGGGCCGGGGCGGACATGCAGGCCATGCTCCACGAATGCGCGCACGATCCCGGCGGTCGGCTCGGGACGCAGTGTCCACTCGGCGCGCTCCTCCTCACTGCCGGCGGCTCCGGAGACACGGAACATCTCCTTCTCGACCGCGTCGGAGGACTCGCCGAGGCCGCGGGCAAAGAGCTCGGTCCGCTCAAAGAGCGGCGTCTCGATCCGCTCGAAGGCATACCGTCCGCTCAGGTCCCGGGCAATCGCCTCGACACGGCTCCAGGCGGCGCTGTCTTCGGGAAGCAGATCGCGCGTGCCGCGCGGGGCGGAGATGGGGCGGGACATGTGCGGAGTGTACCGATGGTGCACCGTGCCGCGTCTGCCGTGCCGGGCGAGCCGCTTTTCGGCCCAGGCCGTGCGGTAGCCTGAGCCGATGACAGTCGGCAGCTGGGTGCGATCGCACGTCGGCCCAATCGGCCTCGTGGGACTCCTGCTGGTCGGGCTCGCCATCCGGCTGATCGTATTGAGCTGGCCCGGGCACGGCGGGGATATCCAGGTCACGGCACGCTGGGCTGAGCGCATGGCCCTGTCCGGGCCGTGGGACTTCTACGAGCACGACGGGTCGGTCTATCCCGCCCTCCTGTATGCGTACTGGCCTTTGGGTGCGTGGTTCGACGGCAACGCGCTGCTCCACGCGGTCAAGGGCCTCTCGATCCCCTTCGACCTGGCGCTGGGAGTGGTCATTTATCGCGTCGCGCTGCGCTTCACCAGCGGCCTGCGCGCACTGGGGGCGCCGGCTCTCTACCTGCTGAATCCCGCCGTCCTGCTGGCCGGGCCGATCTGGGGACAGGTCGACGCGGCCGGGACACTGGCCTACCTCGGCGCCCTGCTGGCGGTGACCGCCGGCCGATACCGGGCATCAGGGGCAGTGGCAGCGCTGGCGATGCTCGTCAAGCCGCAGTTCGGCCTGGTGGCCCTGCCGGTCGCTGTGGTGGCACTCATCCGTGGACGAGCCGCCGGCACGGTTCGACCGCTGGTCCGCGTCGTGACTGGGGCGGCTGCCGCCTACGTGGTCGTGGCGCTGCCGCTGCGCCTCGACCCGTTCCGCTACGCGCAGCGGGTCATGAACGCGGGGACCTTCCAGCCCTCGACATCGCTGAATGCCCCGAACCCCTGGGGCATGCTGGTCGGCTACCGGATCCCCGATGGCCCGCTCTTCTGGGTTGGGGCCGCGCTGCTCGCGATCGGTCTCGCTTTCGCGCTGCTGCCCCTTCGGTATCGGCGCGACCTGCCGACCATCCTGGCAGTCGGGCTCTTCGTGGCCTTCGCCTTCTACTTCCTGCCGACCCGCGTCCACGAGCGCTACCTGTTCCCGGCGATGGCCCTGGCGGCGCCCCTGTCGGTGGCCAGCTGGCGCGTGCTGGTGGCGTACCTGGTGCTGACCGCCGCCTTTGCGCTCACCATCCTCTACGCGCTGGTGGACACCACCTCGTTCACGATCGCCAGGCCGCTCCAGGACCTGCTGATCACGCGGACCGCGGTGATCTGGATCGGGCTGACCCTACTGGCCGTGGCCGCCACCCTGGCGGTGCTGCTGCTCACAGAACCCACCGACCGACCGGTCTCGACCCTGCCGGAACCCTAGCGCGCCTCGCGGGTCACGCTCATCACGTCGCGCACCCGCTCGATGCGTGAGAGAACCTTGGCCAGCTGCTGAAGGCTCGTGACCTTCAGCGTGGCGGTGATGACCGCCGTTCCATCGGCGTGTGTTCCGATGCTGGCCGCCACGATGTTGACCTTGTCCTCGGCGACGACAGTGGTGATCTCGTTGAGCAGGCCCGCGCGGTCGAGCGCGATGATCCGCACCGTGATCGGGTAGGTCTGCTGGTCGATCGCCTCCCAGTCGACGTGGATCAGGCGCTCGATGTCGCGCTCCGACATGACCGACGGGCAACTCGCACGGTGCACGGTGACCCCCTTGCCCCGCGTCACGTAGCCGGTGATCTCGTCGCCGGGGATCGGCGTGCAGCACTTGGCGAAGCGCACCAGCAGGTCGCCGACCCCCTTGACCCGGATCCCGCTGGAGGTGACCGCCGCGGTGGGCGGGGCGACCTCGGGCAACGTGATCGCCGCGTCGTCGTGGATCTCCAGCTTGCCGACCACGCTCGCCGCCGAGACGGCGCCGTAGCCGATGGCGGCATAGAAGTCGTCCAGCTCCTTGTAGTGGGCGCGCTGCACGATCTCGGAGAGCTTCTCGGCGTCGATGGTGGCCAGCGTTTCGTGCGCCAGCCGTCGCAGCTCACGGTCGAGCATCTCCTTGCCGTGGGTCACGTTCTCGTCGCGCTGCTGATGCTTGAACCAGGCGCGGATCTTTTCGCGCGCCTGGTTGGTGCGGACGATCGACAGCCAGTCTCGCGACGGCCCGTGGGCGGCCTTGGTGGTGATGATCTCCACGATGTCGCCGTTGCGCAATCGGTAGTCGAGCGGCACCAGTCGGTTGTTCACCTTGGAGCCGATGGTGCGGTGGCCAACATCGGTGTGGATCCGGTAGGCGAAGTCGAGCGGCGTGGCCCCGTTCGGCAGATCCTTGACGTCGCCCTTGGGGGTGAAGACGAAGACCTGGTCCTGGAAGACGTCGAGCTTGAGCCCTTCCACGAACTCGGTGGCGTCCACCACCTCGCGCTGCCATTCGATCAACTGGCGGACCCAGGCCAGCTTCTCGTCGTATCGCCGATCGCCGCGTGAGCCCTCCTTGTAGCGCCAGTGTGCAGCGATTCCCGCCTCCGCCACCTCGTGCATCTCTCGGGTCCGGATCTGGACCTCGAGCGGCTTGGCGTCGGGGCCGATCACGGCGGTGTGCAGTGACTGGTACAGGTTCGCCTTGGGCATGGCGATGTAGTCGTCGAACTGCCCGGGGATAGGTCGCCACAGCGAGTGCACCACGCCCAGGGCAGCGTAGGTGTCCTTGACCTCATCGACGATCAGCCGGACGGCGTGCAGGTCGTAGATCTCGCTGAATTCGGAGCCCTTGCGCTCCATCTTGCGCGAGATGCTGTACAGGTGCTTGGGGCGGCCGCTGATCTCCGCCTCTATGCCGACCTTGGCCAACTCCTTGCGCAGGATGCCGATGCTCTTGTTGATGAACGACTCGCGCTCCTTGCGACGGTCGGCCAGCATCTCCACCAGTTTGCGGAACTTCTCCGGCTCGGTATATTTGAAGGCAAGGTCCTCAAGCTCCCACTTCCACTGCCAGATCCCCAGCCGATGCGCCAACGGCGCGTAGATCTCCATCGTCTGGTGGGCGATGCGCGTCTGCTTGTCGAGCGACAGGGCGCCGAGCGTGCGCATGTTGTGGAGCCGGTCGGCGAGCTTGATGATGACCACCCGCACGTCCTCGGCCATGGCCAGGAACATCTTTCGGATGTTCTCCGCCTGCTGCTCCTCGATCGACCGCGCCGATCCGAACTTGGACAGCTTGGTAACCCCATCGACCAGCTTCGCGACCTCGCGCCCGAAGCGCTTCTCGATATCGGCGATGGTCGTGTCGGTGTCCTCGGGGACGTCATGGAGCAGCGCCGCGGCAAGGCTTTCCGCATCCATCTGGAGCTCTGCCAGCTCGTAGGCAACCGCCACCGGGTGGGTGATGTACGCCTCGCCCGATGCCCTCAACTGACCTTCATGGGCGGCCGCCGCCACCTCGTGGGCGCGTTCGACCAGGCCGACGTTGATGCTCGGCCGATGGCGTCGCGCCTCGGCGACGACAGATTCGATGGTGGGCGTGCTGGTCGCTGGCTCGGCATTCCGGATGCGCTTCGCCACGGCGGCCGGGGCCGCCCGCAGGCGTGCCAGGTCCATGGTCGTCCGATGGTAGCACGCACGGTCAGGGGATCAGGATGGACCGATGGACATGTGGCGCGAGTCCCTCGCTACGCTCCTCGGGCACCTGACCGAGCATCCTCAGTTCATCGAAGTCCTTGCCCGCTTTCGCTCGGCAAACGGTCTTGCACCGGCACGAGGACACGCGCAGACTCCGGCCGTGCCAACCCACCGACAGGGTCCCGAACGGTTCCTGACGACCGTGCTGTTCACGGATATCGTCGGGTCGACCGAGGTTGCCGCCGCCCTGGGCGATGCAGCCTGGCGAGAGCTGGTTCAACTCCATCACGGCGTCGTGCGTGCTGCCTTGCGAAGGCATGGTGGACGCGAAGTCGACACTGCCGGTGATGGCTTCTTCGCGGTCTTCGATGCACCGGCCGCGGCCGTCGACTGCGCCCTGGAGGTGGTCGCCGGGGTCAAAGACCTCGGCCTCGAGGTCCGCGCCGGCCTGCACGTTGGCGAGGTCGAGCAGATTGGGGCCAAGGTGGGCGGTATCGCTGTCCCGATCAGCGCTCGGATCATGGCGGCGGCCGGGCCTGGCGAGATCCTAGTCTCAGGGACCGTACGCGACCTGGCCGCCGGGGCCGGGCTTCGATTCGAGGATCGCGGTGTCCGGG
>JAYUGK010000141.1:0-5579 GCA_043738415.1 Chloroflexota bacterium
ACTCGGACGTTCGGTCGCCGGGTAGTCTGCGCGGCATGCACAGATTCTTTGTCGATCCCGAACGGCTAGCCGACGAGCGATTCCCGCTCCCCGCCGAGATTGCCCACCAGGTAACTCGCGTCTTGCGCCTCCGGGACGGGGACGAAATCACCCTGCTTGATGGGATTGGCGCTGAGGTACGGTGCCGGCTGGAAAGCGGCGACTGCGTTGTGCTCGAGCGGGGCGCGGCGGGCGGGGAACCGCGGCACCAACTCACGGTGTGGCAGGCGCTCTTGAAGGGCGATCACCTGGAGCCGGTAATTCGTCATGGGACCGAGCTGGGGATCGCGCGGTTCGCCCTGATCACCACCGAGCGATGCATGGCGCGCGATCTCTCTCCGCGCCGACTGGAACGGCTGCGGGCTGTGGCGCGCGAGGCGGCCGAACAATCGGAGCGGGGCAAGATTCCGGTTGTCGACGCGCCGGTGTCATACGGAGCGGCGCTCAGGGCAGCGGCGTCGGGATCGGTCCTGCTCTTCGAACGGCACGGTGGGAAGCGGCTGACCGAGATGGAACCGCCGGCGGGGGTCTTCATCGGTCCCGAGGGAGGCTTCACCCCTGACGAGGTGGCTGAGGCGGAAAGGGCTGGATTGGCGATCGCCGGCCTGGGGGCGCGCATCCTGCGCTCGGAGACGGTGGCCGTCGCGGTTGCGGCCGCCATCTTGTCGCGGACCGGCGACTTCGCCTAGGCTCCGCGTATGGCCGATCAAGATCCCACCTACCAGGCGGACTGCCTCTTCTGCCGTATCGCCGCCGGCGAGATCGCCTCCGATCGCGTCTTCGAGGACGAGCAGGTGATCGTCTTTCGCGACATCAACCCCCGTGCACCCACGCACGTTCTGGCTATCCCTCGACGCCACCTGGTCTCCGCGGCAGACCTGACCCATGCCGATGGCGACCTGCTGGCTGCCCTCTTTGCAGCCTTGCGTTCCGTGGCGGAGTCAGCAGGACTCGAGGGGTATCGCATCGTCAGCAACGTTGGGGCGGAGTCGGGGCAGAGCGTGTTCCATCTGCACTTCCACCTGCTCGGTGGCCGCTCCATGACCTGGCCGCCCGGCTGAATCTCCCTCGCGCGCTGTCGCGAGTGCGTCAGAATCACGCGCTACGTCCGCACCGAGGAGTCCGAGCCCGTGCGCATCTTCGTCTTTCTCCACGTCGCGACCATGTTCGCGGCGGTGGCAGCGTCCCTCGGACCGGGGTATCTGCTCCACCACATCGGGCGCACGGGGGACGTCCCGACCATCCGCCGCGTCTTCGCCCTCGCGGCGCCGCTCGGCAAGGCGATCCCGATCCTGTTCACAAGCGGCGCGGCTCTCGGGATCGTGGCCATCTTCACCAACGGGTGGAACCCGTTCGAGCCGTTCCTGGTGATCGCCTACGTCATGTTCGCGATGGCAGCCGTCACGGGCAGCACCGTGAACGGCCCGTGGCAGAGGCGCGTCACTCAGCTCGCTGCCGAGAGCCCCGACGACGCTCCGTCGCCGGAGCTGACCGCCGCGCTGAACGATCCGCGCATGGCCGCGATCGACTGGTTCGATCGGCTGATCATCGTGGCCTTCATCTTCGACATGGTCGTGAAGCCATTCAGCTGACCGGCTGATGCTCGCGATCCTGCGTCAGCGCAACTACGCCCTGCTCTGGTTCGGCGGCTTCGTCTCCATGTTCGGCGACTTCGTGCTCTTCGTCGGCCTGCCGTACGAGATCTACCGGCTGACCGGCTCGACCCTGGCCACCGCTGGCATGGTGGTCTCGTTCCTGGTCCCGAACATCCTGCTCGGATCGGTGGCGGGGGTCTACGTGGACAGATGGGACCGCCGGCGCCTGATGGTGACTGTCAACCTGCTCCAGGCGGCCAGCCTGCTGCCGCTGCTGCTGGTCGGCCAGCTGGGACTGTGGGTTGTCTACGCCGTCCTCGTGGTGGAGAGCAGCGTGTCGCAGCTCTTCAACCCCGCTCAGATTGCGCTCATGCCATCTCTCCTCGCCGGCGGGGAGGAGGAGCTGCTGACGGCCAATGCCCTGAGCGGGGTGGGGCGGCACCTGGCTCGGCTGATCGGGCCCGCGCTGGGTGGGGTGGTCGTGGCGACTGGAGGCCTCTCCGCGGTCGCCGTCGTCGATTCGGTGTCGTTTGTCGCATCGGCAGGGATGCTGGCGCTCATCCGTTCTCGACCGATGGAGCGCCATGTCACCGACTCGCTAGAGCACGCGGCGCTCTCTGCCTGGCGTCGGCTGGCGAGCGAGTGGCGGGACGGGCTGAAGGTCGTCCTGCGGCACCCGGTGCTGCGCGCGCTGCTGGTCTTTGCGGTGATCACCGCCGTCGGTGAGGGGCTGACCTCCGCCCTCTTCGTGCCATGGGTTGTCGGTCCGCTGCGTTCGGACAGCACCGGCTACGGCTGGGTCCTCTCCACCCAGGCGATCGGCGGGCTGGCCGGGGCGCTGGTGATCGCGAGGCTCGGGGCGCGGATCAAGCCGCTTCCACTGCTGATCGCCGCCGCGCTGGCCTTTGGAGCGATCGACCTGGTGCTGTTCACGTACCCCGTCCTCTACCCGCACATCGGTCCGGCGCTGGTGATGCTGGTGATCGTTGGCGTCCCCGGGGCGGCGATGGGCGCAGCCGTGACCACGCTCCAACAGTCGCAGACCGAGGACAGTCACCTCGGCCGGGTGGTGGGCGCCATTGGAGCCATGGCCGGCCTGGGCGCCCTGGTCGGGGCCGTCGTCGCCGGTGCGCTCGGCGAAGTGCTGCCGGTGGTGCTGCTCCTGGTTGTCCAGGGCAGCGGCTACATGGTCGGCGGCACCGCCGTCTTCCTGCTCGTCAGGCGACGGTCCGCCAACCCTCGGATGGCAGCCTGAGCTGCCGGGCGCGAGGAACGCTAGTAGGCGTACCCCTTCGACGCGGCTGCTGATGCGGCGGGGGCGGAAGCGCCCGGGCCACCCGGCGCAGCGATGTACCAGATCCCGCCAATACCCTGGCCGGTGACGTCTCCGGCAGCAGCGTCGTTGGCGTAGTAGTAGAGCGGGCTGCCGTTGTAGGTCACCTGCACCGAGCCGTCCGGGCGGGTGACGGTGCCAAGCGTGCCGGTTGCGCCGCTGCCTGCAGAGGCAGTTCCGGTCAGCGGAGGCCAGGCGGTCGCACAGCCTTCCGTGCAGGCAATGTTGCCGCCATGCTCCTGGGTATTGGTGTACAGCGTCTTGCCATCGGCTCCGGCCAGCGTGTCACCGGCCGAGGTCTGAGAGACGGTCAGCGTCAATCCTGCGCCGCCGCCCTGGCTCGGCGTGGAGCCAGCCTTCGGGGTGCATGCGCCGAGGACAAATATCATCGCCGTTGCTGCGGCCACCAGGTACCTGCTCTTCACCGTGCATTTCCTCTTTTGTTATGTGGGGCGGTCTGAGGAGGCATACGGCGCCGGTTACAGATCCCCTCCGCGCTACGACGAGGAGCGCTGCTGGTTGTGGTCGATCGCCATCTTCGCGACCTTGACAGCGATGCTGCCGCCGGGCACCAGCAGCCCAACCGTATCGGCGCCGATATCGAACAGGGAGTCGCGGGTCACTGTCCGGGACAGCCTGGCCATCAGCGCCTGGCTGTTGCGCAGCTGCCCGGTTACTGCGTCGAGCTCCACCACGCCCTTCTTGTCCTTCACCTTCCAATGGAACTCGAAGGCCCACCACGGGCGGAAGTAGAGGTCGATCTGCTCGAAAGTGATCGATTCCTCGTGAACGACATCGGCCTGCAATGGCTTGAGCATGCCGGTCAGGAGTTGCCGGACCACGTACGAGGCGCGCTGCTCGGGCGGCACCACGATATCGGCCTCTGTTGAGAGGACATCGAGGTCCGTGACTTCATGGCGCGTGCCGCCGATCAGGGTTGCGGCGTCAGCGACCGCTGCTCCGGTGACGCCATCGAGGAAGAGCGCCTCTCGGTATTCCTCCCGGCTGTGCTCGACGGTGGGGATGACGAAGGATCCCCCCGGCGTGACCTGGTGCTCCTCGCCATGCACCGAGACCGCCCGCACCTGGGAGCCGCTGGCCGGCACCGTGTAGTCGTGGGAGCGGTCGTAGACGTACACCGCATTGCAGCCGACATGCCAGAACGGCTCCAGGCGACGCTGGCTGTCCACCAGCTCGATATCGTCTGCCTTTGGCCGCGAGAAGATGTTCTCAAGGCCGCCGCCGAAAGCGCCGGTTCGGCGATCCATGGCTCGCTGCCGGATCTCCTCGGGGGTCAGCCTGTCGTCAAGGCGATAGATGTGCTGGTCCGCGAGCTGGATATCCATGCCGATGCTGCCCTCTCTCGGTGCTCTGCCATCGCAGGCGGCTGCGCTCTGAGGCGCACTATACCCCCCGCCCCGATTGACCCTCCACACGCTCGCTGATAGACTCCGCAGGCTCGCGCGCAGGATCGGCGATCCAGGCGTGACATTGATGAGCAGACAGGAGGCGAGACGTTTGGCAGAGGTCCGCGTGGGCGAGAACGAGTCGTTCGAGAGTGCGCTGCGCCGCTTCAATAAGAAGATCCAGCAGTCGGGGATCCTGGCGGAGGCACGGCGCCGCGAGCATTACGAGAAGCCCAGCGTGAAGCGGAAGCGCAAGGAAGCCAAGAAGCGCAAGACAATCCGCGAATAGACGCCAGACGCTCCCCCCATCCCCGGCGGGCCCGACCCATCCGATCGATGAGACCGATGACGCCCGCCCCAATGAACCGATGACCCTGCAGGAACGGATCGAGTCCGCCATGCGCGACGCGATGCGCGCCCACGATGGGCGGCGCACGCTCACCTTGCGTTCCGCAATGTCGGCCGCTCACAACCGGGAGATCGAGCTGGGCCGGCCGCTCACCGACGAGGAGTACGTCGAGGTGCTGGGCAGGCAGGTCAAGCAGCGTCGCGAGAGCATCGAGCTGTTCCGCGCGGGTGAGCGCGAGTCGATGGCGCTCAACGAGGAGGCCGAGCTGGCGATCCTCACCGAGTTCCTCCCCGAGCAGCTGCCGCCCGCCGAGCTGGAGCGGATCGTGCGCGCCGCGATCGCCGAGACCGGCGCCGCGTCACCCGCAGACCTCGGCAAGGTGATGGGCAGGGTGGTTTCCCAGACCAGGGGGCGCGCCGACGGCAAGGCGCTCTCCGAGCTCGTGCGGCGCCTGTTGGCGGGCTGAGCAATGTTCATCCCACGAACCCTGGCGCAGACAGAGGGGCCTGGACCCCGCGCCTGGGCTCGGGCCGCGATCGTGGGCGTCCTGCTGTCGGGCGCGATCTTCGTCGTCCTGTCAGCCAATGTCACCACCGGCCAGGTCAATCTCACCGTGGGCGACGTGGCGCAGGCCGACATCCGCGCCCCGCGCACGATCAGCTTCATCAGCAACTCGCAGACCCAGGCGGCGCGCGAAACGGCGGCTGCCGGGGTCGAGGCGGTCTATGAGCCGATCGGTCCGCTGGCCGACATCGCCGCTCAGCAGCTGCGTCTCTACGACACGGTTGCGCAATCGGTTTCGACGGTGCTCGCGGCGCGCGACGCCGGAACGCTGACCGCTGATGCAGTGCCGATCC
>JAYUGK010000142.1:0-5579 GCA_043738415.1 Chloroflexota bacterium
GGGATCCCAAAGTGGCCGGGTCCATGTCCGCCGTGGCGCGGGAACTCGCCAGCGGCCAGTGCGGCGTCGAGGCGCGCGAGCATCTCATCGGCACGTGCCTGGACCAGGTTGCCGGCGGCGACCGCCGCATCGAGGCCCTTCTTGGCGGCGTCGTGGATCGCCTGGCTGACGTTGGCGTAGTTCTTGCCATGATCGGTCGCGATCTTCGTCAGCGAATCACCGGCCTTGAGGGCTTCGATCAGCGCATCCGGCGTGAGGCCGAGGGCCGTGGCAGCCGCATTCATCAGGTCTCCGCGCATCTGCCCCTTGGCGCCGCCATCCCCGCGTCCGTGGAACGGATGCCCGATCAGCCGGCAGGCGTTCGCATCGGCCGCGTCGAGCTTCGCCTTGATGGCTGTCGCCTGCTCGGCGGTCAGATCGCCGGCGGTCACTGCGGCATCGATGGTGGCGATGGTCGCGGCCTTGGCGGCAGGCACCAGATCGCCCACGGCCACGCCCAGCTTCTTGGCGAATGTTTCCTGCCAGAGGGCGCAATAGCGTGCCTTGTCGACTTCGTTGGCAACGCCGGGGCTCCTGGTGGACGGCGACGGGGCGGCGGCCACCAAGCTGATCAGGGTTCCGCCCAGGAGCGCCGCAGCGACGAGGCCGCCGGCGATGCCCAGGGTCTTGAAGGTCTTCATCGGTCAGGTTCCTCTCGTGATCGTCGCTTTCTGCGACCTTGGTTAAGCGGAGCGTCGGCGCTCCCGATCAAGAACGCGTCAAGATTCGCGGCATCGATCTTGACATCCTCTGAACGGGCCGGCGACTACGATGCGCCCATGGCACGAGCGCGGATCCTGATCGTCGAGGACGAGTCGCAGCTTCGCGGGCTGCTGCGGCTCTACCTTGAGCGCGCCGGTTACGCGGTGACCGATTCAGGCGACGGCGCCAGCGCCCTCACCGCCTACCGGGAGACGGGCGCCGACCTGGTTATCCTGGATCTCATGCTCCCGGGCATGCAGGGCGAGGCGGTGCTCGAGGCGCTGCGTGATGAGGCCGATGTGCCGATCCTGATCACCAGCGCCAAGCGCTCCGACGCCGAGCGCATCGCGGGACTTCGACTTGGCGCCGATGACTACCTTGCCAAGCCCTTCAATCCGCACGAATTGACGGCACGGGTAGCCGCAATCCTGCGCCGCACGCGTCCCGATGCTCCGTCCGACGGAGACGGCATCATCTCGCTCGATGCCGGCCGCGTCGTTCTCGACCCGACCTCGCGGCGCTACACCCTTGCCGATGGGGAGAGCGGCCGCCTGACACCCGGCGAGGCTGCGCTGCTCGTTGCCCTGGCGCGTCGCCCGGGGGCCGTCCTGGCGCGCGAGCAGCTGCTGGAGGTGGTCGCTCGCAGGCCCGGCGAGGTGTACGAGCGAGTGGTGGATGTCCACGTCGCCAATCTGCGCCGCAAGCTGGGCGACGATGCCGGCGACCCCTGGCTCATCGAGACGATCCCGACCTCCGGCTATCGGCTGGTCGCGGCTCGCGATCCCGCATGACCCCGCCCACCCCGCCCGACGACGGCGTCCGCGGGCAGCCGCTCAGCCTGCGACTGGCGGTCGTGCTCTCGGTCGCCATGCTGGCCGTGCTGCTGATCACCGGCCTCGCCGTCAATCGCGTGGTGAGTGGATCGCTCGAGCAGGAGCTGGGTGCCGCCGAGCGGGACCGCCTGGTGCTGGTGGCCAACGCAATCGGCGAGGTGGACCTGGGTTCCCTGCGCGCCCGCAGGGGGGTCGAGGTGGTGCTCCGGCGGGTCGCCAACGCCATGCGCGGTCGGGCCCAGCTGATCGGCGCCGGCGGCGAGGTCCTGGTCCAGGTCGGCACGCTGCCGCCGGGAATCGCGACCGAAACGATCGAGGAGCAGATCCCGCGCTCGGGGGCAAAGGTGGTTGTTGAGGTGCCACGCTCACAGAGCGCATTCCTGGGGATCTTCAACCTGACCTTGGTGGTCGCGGGCCTCCTGGCCGTGGCAGCCCTGGTGGTGGCGGCGCTCATCCTGTCGGCGCGGCTGACACGACCCCTGCGAGGCGTCGCGGCGGCGGCTCGACAGCTCGGCCAAGGCGATCTCAGCGCACGCGCCCACGGCGGCCCTGACCGGGAGTCGAGCGAGCTGGCGGGTGCCTTCAACGCCATGGCGGAGCGGGTCGAGCGCTCGGAGATGCTCCGCCGTCGCGCGGCCAGCGACATGGCGCATGACCTGGCGACTCCGGCCACCGTCCTGGAGTCGCAGTTGCAGGCGATGGTGGACGGCGTGGTGCCCGCCGACCGCGAGCAGCTCGATCGAGCGCGCGCCGCGGCGGGCGCTCTCTCCGGAGTCATCGTGCAGCTTGGCGAACTGGTGGATGCCGAATCCGGCGTCCTGCAGCGGCGGCCGAGGGCGCAGCTGCTGAGCGAGCTGCTGGCCGAGGCGGAACGGGCCATGGAGCCGCTCTTCCGACAGCGCCGCGTGGGTCTTGCCGCCGACGAGGCCGCGCCGGGGATCAGCGTGGAGGTCGACCCGACCCAGGTCGGCCGGGCGCTGCGCAATGTCCTGGCCAACGCGGCGCAGCACTCGCCAGCGGGCGGGACGGTGCACGTCGCGGTCGAGACGCCGCCCTCCGAGGCGGTGCTGCGCATCAGCGACGTCGGCTCGGGTATCGCCGCCGAGGATCTGCCGCACATCTTCGAGCGCTTCTACCGCGCGGACCAGTCGCGCGGCGCCGGCGAGCCGCGGAGTGGCAGCGGCATCGGGCTGACGATTGCGCGAGAGCTGCTGGCGGCCAACGGGGGCAGGATCGAGGTCGAGAGCAGCGGACCCCAGGGGACCACCTTCGTGGTGCGCCTGCCGCGGACGGCCTAGGGCCCGGTCAGCTCCCAGCTCCGCTTGCGCGGCAGGGCCAGCCAATCGTCGCGCAGGATCGACATCAGGTGCACGTCGTGGTGCTCTCCGCGGTGAAACCGGGCGCGGCGCAGCACCGCGTCGGTCTGGAAGCCCGCCTTCTCATACGACCGAATGGCGCGCAGGTTGTAGTCGAAGACCTCGAGCTCGATCCGCTCCAGGCGCACCTCGCCGAAGCCCAGGTCGAGCAGGGCGTTGAGGGCATCGGTCCCGTAGCCCTTGCCGAGGTAGCGTCGGTCGCCGATGAAGATGCCCACCACGCCGCTGCCGTTCACCTTGTCGACGCCGCGCAGGAAGATGGTGCCGATGCTGCGCTGCTCGCCGAGCAGGCAGATGGCATACGGGTAGCCGGTCTGGCCGACCTGGGTCAGGATCTCACCCGCCATGCGCTCGGCCGCGGCGCGGCTCATCGGCGATTTTGCCCCCAGGAAGTGGCCGACTTCTGCGTCGCCGGCGAGCTGGCTGTTCTCGACCACGTCGCCCGGCTCGATGGGGCGCAGCCAGACGCGCTCGCCACGGAGCATGGGTCGCGGTGCGGGGGCCTCGGTCTCGACCATGGCCCGCATCATACCGACGGTTGCGCCTCGGGAATGGCCCGCGTACCGTGGCCGCCACCATGGAACCCGAGCGCGCCAGCTGGTATGCCCGCTTCCCCGAGGGCTGGTGGGGCTATCACTGGAGCCTGCCGCGCCCGATGAGTGCGGTCGAGATCGCGCAGAGCGGCAGCCTGGACCTGCGGCTGATGGCCACCCTGTGGGCCGTGGTGGCGCGACGACGCGGCGTGATGCTCGCCTCGGAGGCCCCGATGGCCGGCAAGACCACCACGCTTTCCGCCCTGGTCGATTTCCTGCCGCTCGGCAGCGTGGGAGTCTTCCTGCGCGGCTGGCAGGACGACGACAGCTGGACCGCAGAGATCGGGCCGGAGCGCGGCTACCTCCTGGTCAACGAGATGAGCGACCACCTGCCGATCTACGTCTGGGGACGCAATGCCCTGCTCGCGCTGCGCCTGGCCGGAGGTGGCTACGGGCTGGGCGCGACCATGCACGCGGACTCATTGCCGGAGGCGTTGACCCTGCTGCGCGACGAGCTGGGCGCCGGCGACGCAGACCTTGCGGCGCTCACCATCTACCTCCAGTACTCGGCATATCGCACCCCGACGGGCATGTACCGCCGTGTCGAGGAGGCCTGGCACCTGCGCACCGGTGAATCCGGAGCGCTTGCGCCGGTCCGCCTGGCCACCATCAGCGGCGAGCGCTCGCCGAGCCTGACCGGTGCGCAGCGCGAGCCGATCCCGCCGCTGCTCGACGGCGACGGCGGGCGCGCCGGGCGTCCGTTCCTGCACGATATGGGCGCCTACCAGCTGCTGGCCGGCTCGCTGGGGATGGGCCGGGCTGCCTTCGAGACAGAGCTCGCCGAGCGGTCCGCCTTCCTGGCCGAGCTCGCCGAGCGTGGCACCTGCGACCCGTGGGATGTGGCCGCCGCCGTTGCCGACTATCCTGCCCTCCCGGCACGAGGAGCAAGCGCATGACCGACCGTCCAGCCATCGCGACCCTGGGGGAGCTGCGCGCCACCGGGTATCGGTCCCGATCGGTCAAAGAGGAGATGCGGGTCAACCTGGTCGCCCGTCTGCGCCATGGCGACCCGCTGCTGCCGGGGATCGTCGGCTACGACAAGACGGTCGTACCGCAGATCGAGAATGCCATCCTGGCCGGGCAGGACATCATCCTGCTCGGCGAGCGCGGCCAGGCCAAGAGCCGCATCGCGCGCTCCCTGGTCGGCCTGCTCGACGAGTGGCAGCCAGCCGTGGCCGGCGCCGAGCTGCATGACGATCCGCTGCGTCCGGTCAGCCCCTTTGGGCGGACGCTGGTGGCCGAGCGCGGCGACGAAACGCCGATCAGCTGGGTGCCCCGCGAGGATCGCTACGGCGAGAAGCTGGCGACCCCGGACATCAGCATCGCCGACCTGGTCGGCGAGGTCGACCCGGTCAAGGTGGCCGAGGGGCGCTACCTCTCCGACGAGATGACCATCCACTACGGCCTGCTGCCGCGCACCAACCGCGGCATCTTTGCGCTCAACGAGCTGCCGGATCTCGCGGAACGGATCCAGGTCGGCCTTCTCAACCTGATGGAGGAGCGGGACGTCCAGATCCGCGGCTACAAGGTCCGGCTGAACCTCGACCTGTTCGTGGTGGCATCGGCCAACCCGGAGGACTACACATCTCGAGGACGAATCATCACCCCGCTGAAGGACCGCTTTGGCGCGCAGATCCGCACGCATTACCCCGAGGATGCCGAGACCGAGATCGCGATCATGGAGGCGGAGCGGCTCGTATTCGATGACGAGACAGCCGCATCGGTCCCGGTCCAGGTTCCGGACTTCATGAAGGAGATCGTTGCCGAGCTGTCGCAGCTGGCCCGACGCTCATCGGAGGTGAGCCAGCGCTCAGGCGTGAGCGTGCGCGTCTCGATCGCAAACCACGAGACGCTGCTGGCCGCCGCGCTCAAGCGAGCCGTGCGACTGGGCGAGCCGGTGGCGGCGCCGCGCGTCAGCGACCTGGATGCAGTGGTCGCCTCGACCGCCGGCAAGATCGAGCTGGAGACCCTCGGCGATGAAACCCGCGAGGAGAAGGTGATCGAGAAGCTCGTGCAACGCGCCGTGGTGAATGTCT
>JAYUGK010000143.1:0-1823 GCA_043738415.1 Chloroflexota bacterium
CGCTGTTCTCGTTGCTCGACCCCATCGCGAACTCGTCGCAGTTGGTCTTGCCGAGCAGGACGGCACCGGCGGCACCGAACCTTTCCTCCGCCGACGAGGCGTATGGCGAGCGGTAGCCGGCGAGGATCTTCGAGCCGGCGGTGGTAGGAAGGCCGCCATCGGGCCGACCTTCGTCATCCAGCGCCCGGGTGACGAAGATATCCTTCAGGGCATAGGGGATCCCGAGCAGCGGGCGCGTGTCGCCGGCCGCCAGCGCGGCGTCCGCGGCGTCCGCGGCTTTCAGAGCTCGCTCCGCGCCAACCGCCAGAAACGTGTTGAGCGCCTCGCCGTCCCGTGCGATGCGGGCGAGCGCAGCCTCGGTCAGCTCACGCGAACTGAGCTTGCGGCGTTGGAGCAGCTCCCCGACCTCGGTGATCGTGCGGTCGGCGAGCGGGAGCGGATCGGGCATCGGCCTAGCGCCCCTCCTCCAGGATGACCGGCACGCGCAACAGCGCTCCCTCGCGCTGCGGGGCATTGGCCAGGGCCGCCTCGCGGCTGATGCCCGGGCGGGCGACGTCGTCGCGCATCACGTTCTCCAGGGCAATCACCTGCGCGGTGGGCCCGACCGAGCTGGTGTCCACCGATTGCAGCCGACCGATCGCCTCCAGGATCCGGTTGAGCTGGCCGCCGATGCGCTCGATCTCGTCGTCGGTCAGGCCAAGGCGAGCCAGGCGGGCGACGTGCTCAACCTCGGCGCGACTGATCATGCGCCGATGCTAGCAGGACACCAGCGGTGAACCGTTGCCTGCGGGTCCACCACTGACCCCGCGGCCGACGTACTTCACACCGGCGGAGGCATACGCCAGCGGAACGCCCCAGCAAGGACGTGGAACGACCGTATCTCTCGCCCCGTGCGCGGAACCTGCGCGGAACGGGCGCGGAACGGGCACGGGAGGCGCCGATCGGAAGGTTGTCCTCCGCTGGTGAGAAATAGGGCCGATGGTCGGTCTCGCGCAGGAGTACTCGAGGACCCCGCCGCGCCTTCGCCGTGATCTGGCACGATTGCCCGCTTGCTCGCCCGGACGGAGCCGCGCGCAGACGGACCAGTGCGAGGCGGCACGGGTCTGGCAGGATTGCCGGCATGACGAGCCCCGGCGAGCCCCAGGTCGTCTCGATCCCGGTCAAGGGGGGGCGGATCGAGGTGCTCAGCCTGCCGGGCGGACCGGGGATCCCCCTGGTCGTGCTCGGCGGTGTGGAGACCGGCCTCCGGCCGCTTGCCGGGACGGAGCACGCGCACCTGCGGCGCTGGGAGCGACGCACGCGGCGGCGCCCCGTGCTGGTGATCGGCCGGCCGCTGCCCGATGACCCGACTCAGGCGGAGCGCCTGATGCACCCGCGCAGGATGGCCGATGCCGTTGCGCGCGCACTCCGGGCGCTCCGCGCGCTAAAGCCCCCGGTGGCGATCGAGGCAGAGTCGGGGGGCGGGCGCATCTCGCTCTGGCTGACGGTCGACCATCCCGACCTGGTGAGCCGCCTGGTACTCGCATCGGTCGCCTCCGAGACGCCACCGGACTCGCCGATGGTGGGCCGCATGGCCCAGTGGCTGGACCTGGCCGAGCGAGGCGAGTGGGCCGACTTCTTCGCCCACCTGGCGCTCCAGCTCAAGCCGGCGAGCGCCGTGCATGCCGAATCGTTCCCCGTCCAGCCGCACTTCCAGCCGCATCCTTCCACCCCGGAGCGGTTCATAGGTGAGCTGCGAGCGACCCTCGACCCGACCTCCTTCGTGACCGATCGACTCGGAGAGATCTCGGTCCCCACTCTCGTCCTGGCGGGCGGGCAGGACC
>JAYUGK010000144.1:0-14794 GCA_043738415.1 Chloroflexota bacterium
GTGGGCGACCGCGGCCCACCTGCTCATCCTCGCCCTCCTGGTGGTACTCACCGCCACCGACCTGGAGCAGCGCCGCCTGCCCCACCTGCTGCTGGACCCCCTGATCGCGGCAGCGCTGCTGTTCGTCATGTTCAACCCAACCGTGACTCCGCTCGCCGCCCTCATCGGCGCGGCGGCGGCGGTCGGCTTCCTGGGCGTGCTCGGCCTGATCATTCGCGGCGGCGTGGCGCTGGGAGACCTCTACCTGGTGGCGCCGCTCGGCCTGCTCCTCGGCTGGCCGGCCGTCTTCCAGGCCGTCTTCGTGGCCGCCATTCTGTCGGCCGTCACCGCGATTGCGCTGCTCGTGATGCGGCGCGTCGGCATGAAGAGCTACATCCCCTTCGGGCCGTTTCTCGTGGCCGGCGCGGTGATCACGCTCCTTCGGGACCCTGAGCTGCTGGGTCAGCTGGCAGTCGCCGCTGCCCCGCTCCTCCCCCGCTGAAGCACACCTCCCTCCGGTCGCATCTGCCGGCAGCGGGGCTGGCGCGATGCGGCGCCGGTCGGCTATTCTTTCGTCCCTTGCCTCCGCCAACAACGGGGGCGCTTTGTTCGCCGTCCTGACCCGCCCCGGGTCCGGCGGGCAGGGCAGCGTTCGGTACTGTCATGCACGGAGCCATGTCGATCGCCCGTCGGTCAGTCGCCCCATGGGTCGCCGCTCTCCTCCTCGTCACGGCTCTTGTCGGGCCGGTGAGGTGGCAGCCCGTGGTGCGCGCCGCGGATCCGAGCGTCAACGACGCCATCAGCGAGCAGCGCCGGATCGAGGCTGAACTGGCCCGACAGCGATCACAATTCGCCGATCTGCAGCGAGAGCAGGCCGACCTGTCGGCCAGCCTGCTCGGGATCGCGACCGACATCGACTCGGTCGGGCTCCAGATCGATCTGGCCGTCCAACAGCTTGCAGACTTGACCGATAGGCTGGTCGCCGCCGGACTCGAACTTCAGGCCTACCAATCGGACGTCGACAACCTGGCGGAGAACCTGCGGTCCGTATCCGGTGAGGTCGACGCCTCGAAGGTCGAGCTGTCAAGTCGCGAGGCGCTGCTCCAGGACCACCTGCGCACCGCATATGAGCAGAGCCGGACCTCGATACTCGAAGTGCTGCTGTCGACCGATTCCTTCACCAAGGCAACCAACCAGCTTTCGACCATGCTGAGCCTGACCGAAGAGGATCAGCGCCTGGCGGACGAGATCCAGGGTCGCCGCGAGGTGCTGCAGAAGCGCCTCGAGACGTTGAGCCAGGGTCGCGACACGCTCTCCGCGCTGAGAGACGCGGCTGCCGTGCGATCAGCGGCGCTTGATCTGCAGCAGCGCCAACTCGACGCCGCACGCGCCGCGCTCGAGGAGAAGCAGCGGCAGCTCGTCGAACTGCAGGGAGCGCGCGAGAGCGATCTGCAGGCCGCTTCGCTGTCGGCCCAGCAGCAGCGTGAACAGCTCGCCGCCCAGGAGCTGCTGCTGGCCGGGCAGCAGGCGCTGGTCGATCGGCTCACGGCGGACGCCAAAGCACTTGACATTGCCTACCGCGGCCGCTTCGCGTGGCCCGAGCGCGGGAGCGTCGTGATCACCCAGGAATTCGGCTCGACTATTTATGAGTCGTTTCACACCGCGCTCGACATGGCCTACTACACCCCTCACTGCGGCGGCCCGATCTACGCCGCCGGGGACGGTGTGGTGCTCGAGGACGGTCGCCCGCTGGCGCAGTACGGGGATACCTCGATTGGCGTGGTGATCGGTCATTCGCAGCGCCTGCAGACGCACTACTGGCATCTGTCCAACGAAATCGTCACGGTCGGTGAGCAGGTTCAGACCGGCGACCTGATCGGGTACGAAGGGATGACGGGCCAAGCGACCGGCTGCCACCTGCATTTTGCCGTCATCTTTGACGGCACAGCGGTAAACCCCAGGCTGTACCTGCCCTGAGGCCCGACCCGGTCGGCCGATTCGACCGCCGCAGCGTCATGCGGTACCGTTCTCCCCGATGAACCCCCTCATGCAGCGCCGCCGCCATCGGCTGATGAGCCGTCGCAGCAGCCGTCGGCGCTCTCCTCGGCGCGGCCTGACCACCTTCCTCGCCGTCACCCTGGGACTCTTCGTGCTCTTCGTCGGGGCGACGGCGGCCGGAACGGCGGGAGGCCTGCTGGCGGCCTATCAATACTTTGCGGCCGGCCTGCCCGACCCGCGCATCCTCGACGGGATCGAGTTGCCTGCCTCGACCTACGTGTACGACCGGACCGGCAAGGAGCTGCTGGCTCGTTTCGAATGCGAGAACCGCGAACTGGTGGCCTTCAGCGAGCTTCCCGACTTCGTCATCAGCGCCACGATCGCTGGCGAGGACCGAACCTTCTGGACCAATGACGGGATCGACTACAACGCGCTGGCGCGCGCTGCGCTGGCCAACCTGGCCGCGGGCTCGGTCGTCCAGGGAGCCAGCACCATCACCCAGCAGGTGATCAAGTACGCCGGCTCGATCAAGCAAGCTCAGGCCCTGCTGCAGCCCCCCTCGTCGGCCCCCGTCATCGAGCTCGGTCCGGGCGCTGCACCTGCACAGCAGGATCCATGCGAACAGCCGAAGCTGACCTTCCTCGAGGGACGCGGCTTCGCCGACAAGATCCGCGAGCAGATCCTGGCGCGCCAGGTGACCGCCGCCTACCCGGGGCGCGCGGGCAAGGAGAAGATCCTCGAGAGCTACCTCAACCTGATCTTCTACGGCAATCGCTCCTATGGAATCAAGGCCGCGGCGGCGAACTTCTTCGGAGTGACCGACCTCGCGCAACTGACCCTTTCGCAATCCGCCCTCCTGGCGGGCCTCCCCCAACTGCCGAGTTTCTACGACCCCTATCAACCGGCAGAGACGCCGCGCGGACCCGAGCGCGCCATGGGCCGGCGTGACGACGTGCTGGCCGCGATGCTCCGCGACCACTACATCACGCAGCGTGAGTTCGAGCTGGCCAAGGCGACCACCTGGGAGGAGATGAACCCGAGCAAGGTCACCTCGGTCCTGCAGGAGCCTCACTTCAGTTACCGGGCGGAGCGCGAGGTGGAACGCATCCTGGCCGCCCTGGGGGTCAGCAACCCTGCCCAGGCGGTGCGCACCGGTGGCTACCGCATCATCACCACCCTCGACTACGGCCTGCAGCAGCAGGCCAAGGCGCAGGTCGTCAAGTACGTCACCGCGCTGGCCGACAAGAACGTGCACAACTCCGCGCTGGTGGCCATCAACTCGGCCACGGGCGAGATCGTGGCCTACGTGGGTAGCGTCGACTACTACAACCGGACCGACCCTCGTGTCCAGGGACAGTTTGATGTCGCCGGACTGGGGCTCAGACAAATCGGATCGGCCTTCAAGCCGTTCACGTACACGTCCGCGTTCCGCGCGCGCCAGGCGACCCCAGCCACCTTCTTCGTGGACGCCACCACCCAGTTCGGCGGCTACGTGCCGGTCAACGCCGACGTCCAGGCCCACGGGCCTCTGCTGGCGATGGATGCCCTGCGCTATTCGCTGAACGTCCCGTCAGTGATGATGCAGTCCCTGGTGGGAGTGGACACCACCGCCGCGTTCGCCGAGTCGCTCGGCCTCGCGAGCAAGCAATACATCATCGATCAGGACCCCGGTCTCACCCTGACCCTCGGCTCGGTGCCGGTCAACCTGGCCAACGCAACGCAGGCCTATGCCGCGTTTGCCAACCAGGGAACGCTGCATCCTGCGACCGCCATCCTCGAGATAAAGGACCGCACCGGCAAGGTGATCTACACGCTCGCCGACAACGGTCCCAAGCCGACCCAGCCGATGACCCCGGCCGAGGCGTACCTGACCCACTGGATCATCCAGGGCAATACCGACCCGCGCTTGAACCTCTGGTGGGGCCAGCGCGCGATGATCAAGAACCCGAACGGAGTGCGCCGCGACGCGACCGCCAAGACCGGCACGACCAACGATTTCAAGGACGTGACTGCCTTTGGGTACGTGGCCAACTCTCTGACCACGGGAGTGTGGATGGGCAACAACAACCAGGAGCCGCTGGCCGCTGGCCTGTTCAGCGCCAACGGCCCGCTGTACCTGTGGCACGACTTCATGGAGCTCGCGGTGAACCAACCGTGGGACTGGAACGGCCAGGCGCCCGTGCCTCTGACCACGTTCCAGCAGCCCGCTGGCATCGTGACCGCCAAAGTGTGCAGGTTCAGCGGGATGGCGGCCACCCCGGCCTGCGGCGCGACCATCGAAGTTCCGTTTCTCGACGGGACCGTGCCTCCCCCCGACAACGTGCACGTCAATAAGGGCGGCGGTGGAGGGCCGACCCCAACTCCGGGCCCCAGTGGCGAGGTCACGATCCCGCTCAGTGGGCCGTGCTTCGACATCGTCGCCGAGATCCAGCAGGATCCGCGCCGCGGGGCTGCGTGGGTGCAGGCGACCAAGCAGTGGGCCGATCGGCTGGTGAATGGCCAGCTTGGCGGCAAGGGGAACCCCAACGATTTGCCAAGGGTGGGCCCGGAGAAGATCTGGCTGGGCATCTCGCCGGTCCCGGGCAAGGGAGGGTACGGGGCACCGATCTGCGGCGACCTGAAAGTCACCCCCAGCCCCAGCCCGACGCCGAACGGCGGAGGCCCGGGCTGTCCGCCCGGCCAGCCCGGCAGGTGCACTCCCGGTCCGACACCAACAGCCGTCGCGCTGGTTGTGATCAACGCCCCGCCGTCCAGCGGCGCGATGCTGATCCCGATCTTCGCCGTTCCGATGGTGGTCGGGCTGGTGCCGCTGGTCGGCCGCGCGGCAAGCTGGTCGCGGCGTCGGCCGACGAGACGCTGAGCTTCCGCCGCTCGCGCCATGGCGCTCGTGCGAGAATCGTCGCGTGTCCAAGTCGACCCTGACCCTGGTGCTCGCCGGCGGCGAGGGAGAGCGGCTCTCGATCCTGTCGCAGGTGCGCGCCAAGCCTGGCGTCCCGTTCGGCGGCAAGTACCGCATCATCGATTTCGCCCTGTCGAACGCCGTCAACTCCGGGCTCACCGACGTAGCGGTGCTCACGCAGTACGCGCCGCGGTCCCTGATCGACCATATCGGTGTCGGCCGGCCCTGGGATCTCGACCGTAGCCGCGGTGGGGTCACCCTGCTGCAGCCCTACCTGGGGCGCGGGCGCGCCACGGATTGGTACCGCGGGACCGCCGACGCCGTTCGCCAGAACCTGGACTTCGTCGCGGATCGCGACCCGGAGCTGGTGCTGATCCTGGCCGGGGACCACATCTACAAGATGGATTACCGCCCCTTCATCGAGCTGCACCGCTCGAGCGGGGCTGAGATCACCTGCGCGGTGCGTCGAGTTCCGATCTCGGAAGCGCATCGGTTCGGCATCCTTGAGGCCGATGCCAGTGGCCGGGTCACCGCCTTCGTCGAGAAGCCTCCTCACCCGACCGGCGATCTGGTCAGCATGGGGGTCTACGTCTTCTCGTGGCCGGGACTGCGCGACCTGCTCTCCGCGGAGCGAGTCGACTTTGGGCGCGATGTGCTGCCCCACATGGTGGCCTCGGGGAGGCGGGTCTACGCCTACCAGTTCGATGGCTACTGGCAGGACGTCGGTACGATCGAGGCGTACTGGCAGGCGAGCCTCGATCTCCTGTCAGACCAGCCGGGGATCGACCTGTACGACCGGTCATGGCTGATCTATACCCGCAGCGAAGAGCGTGCACCTGCCCTGGTTGGCGCCGATGCGGTCGTCCGGCGGTCGATGATCAGTCACGGATGCGTGATCGAAGGCACGGTCGAGCACAGCATCCTGAGCCCTGGAGTGCGCGTCGGTCGCGGCGCCACCGTTCGCGACTCGATCGTGATGTTCGACACCGTTATCGGCGAGGGAGCGGTCGTTGACCGCGCCATCATTGACAAGGATTGCGAAATCGGGCCGGGCGCCCAGGTCGGAGTGGGGGACGACCTGCGTCCCAACCGGATCGAGCCCGAGCGGCTGTACGCGGGAATCACGATCATTGGCAAACGGGCCGAGATCCCCGGACGGATGACCATCGGGCGGAACTGCCGCATCGATCCCAGCGTGGGCGAGGCCGACTTCGGTGGGCGGAGCGCGGTCCGCTCCGGCGAGACGGTGAGCCACCCTGGCTGAGCCGGGACCGCCGCTCGACGACTGGCTGGCCGAGCTTGGCCTGGAGGTGATCGCCGCAGCCGGCCAGGCCGGCGATTCGGCCTATACCCGCGACCTGATGCTCGACGGCGAGCGTCGCTTCGACCTGCGCACCACAGTCGCCTGGGTCGAGGGGATCGGCCTCTCGGTGTGGGCCTACTACGGTCTTGAGGCCATGGAGATGCCCAAGCGCGTGTTCCACCGCATGCTGCGCGCCAACTACGAGTATCCATTCGTCAAATTCGCCCTCACCGATGATGACCGGCCGATGCTGATCGCCGAGCTCCACGGCGCGGGACTCGACCGCAACGCCGTCGGTCGAGCGCTGACAGCCATCACGGTGGTCGCCGATCGGCTGCTGGAAGAGACCGCGCCAGCGGTCGCCGATCGGGGTGAGCTCCCCGATTGGACCGGCAGGGTGCCCCGTAACCCCGACCTGCTGCGGATCTATCGGGCCGAGGTGGAATCCACGATGCCTGCCTTCGAGCCGCCAGTGCCGCGGCCGCGGCGCCGCTCACGGGTGGATCGGCTCTTCGACAGGTACCGATGAGGCGAATCTTTGCGCTGCTGGCGGCGGCGCTGCTCACCAGCGCCCCGTGGGCCGCTCCGGTGGCAGCCGGCGGTGGCTACACCATGCAGACGGCCGCGCAGTACGTGGTCGATCCTGTTGGCGGGCGCATCGGCGTCACGGTCGGGGTGCATTTCACGAACACGACCCCCGACCCGCCGGGCAGTCTCAGTGCCTTCGATCGGATCGACCTGGCGGTCCAGGGGGGCGCCTCCGAGGCCACGGCTTCGGACGATGTCGGGGCATTGGCGGTCGCGCTTGCGGTCCGCGACGGCCTTACCGTCGCCTCGGTCACGCCGCGCACGCGACTCCGCTTCGAGCAGCAGGCCAGCTTTTCGCTGAGCTACGTGCTAGCCGACCGCTCGGCACCTGACCTGCACGTCCGACCCGAGGTCGTGGAATTCGCCGCCTGGGGCTTCGGCACCGCCGGCGAGGTGACGATCGACCTGCCGCGTGGCCTGGAGATCAGCTCGGACGGCGATGCGCTGAACCTCGACGCCGGATCCGAGCGGACCCGGTTGAGCAGCGGGCCGATCGCCGACCCGACCCAGTGGCTGGTCCACGTGACCGCCATCGGACAGCCGACCTTCACGACGTTTACGCGGCGGGTGACCCTGGCCAGCGCCACGCTGGAGCTCCAGCTCCGAGCCTGGTCCACCGACCGGGCCTGGGGCGACCGGGTGGCTGCGACCATCTTGAGGGCCCTGCCGCGCCTCGAGGCTGAGTCTGGGATGCCGTATCCACGTGTCGGCCCGCTGGTGGTGGTTGAATCGTTTTCGGCAGCCGATGCGACCGACGAGAACGCGACCTCTGCTTCCGAGATCCAGGTCGCCTTCTCGGCATCGGACTTCACCGTGATCCACCAGCTGGCGCACGTGTGGGCCAGCCTCAAGATGGCAACCGAGCGCTGGTTGCGCGAGGGACTCGCGTCTCACCTCGCCGAGCGGGTGGCGGGTACGCTGGGGATCGATCGTCCGTACCTGCCGTCAAGACGTGCCGCGGAGCTGGTGGCCGATGCCTTCCCCCTGGAGGAATGGGGTGCCGGGTCAGAGGGGGTTGTCGCCGACGCCTACGGCTACGCCGCGTCGTGGGCGTTGGTCGATGGGTTCGCCCAGAGGCTGGGAGAATCCGGGCTGCGGTCGGCATTGACCCGCGGCGCAGCGGGAGTCTCCGCCTACGATCCGGTAGCGGCAGGGGCCGCCAGCACCCGTCCGCCGTCGCCCCCGATCGACTCGAGGCGCCTGCTCGACCTGCTGACCGAGGTGAGCGGCCTCGACATGGGCGTCCTGTTTGGCGAGGAGGTGTTTGCCCCCCAGGCCGCTCCCGAGTTGCGTTCGCGAGCGGTCGCCCGGCGCGAGTACGGCTCCCTGCTCGTCATGACGGGGGACTGGGGAGCTCCCGACGCGATTCGCGCGGCGATGGCCGCCTGGGCGTTCGATGACGCGCTCCAGCAGATGCGTGACGCGCGACGATGGCTCGGCGAGCGAGATCAATTCTTCCTCGCCCTCGATGAGGCTGGCCTGACGCCGCCGGATCGCTTGCGGCAGCGGTACCTCGCAGAAGGTGGCGGACCGGGAGCACAGGCGGAGCTGGACGCCGAACGAGCGGTGGTCGAGGCGTTCGCCGCGGCCGCGGATCGTGTCGGGCGCTCGCGAGGGATCGTGGAGGAGCTCGGGCTGTTCGCCGGCGACGACGGCTCTCGATTGCTGGCCGACGCCCGTGTCAGTTTCGGGGGCGGCGACCTGCGCACCGCGTCGCAGTTGACCGCCGCGGTCGGGCACCGCCTCGACGGCGCGCTGGTTGATGGTCTCCTGCGCATCGGGGCGCTGGCGCTCTTCATGCTGGTGGCGGCCCTTGCGCTGCGCGCCAGGCGGGGGCGCCGCACCCATTACACTGCGGCGCAATGACTCGCCCGCCGCCACACTTTCGCGCCGACGCCGATGTTCTGTCCGGCGACACCGCGGATGTCTATTTCGATCGCGCGCACCGAATCCTGGCGGCGGAGCGGCTCGACCCGGTCGTCACCATGGAAGTCTTCGCGCGCGAGGACGCGGTCCTGTGCGGGGCGGCAGAGGCGCTCGTGTACCTGCGTCAGATCCTGGGCCCCGGTCTTGGGCACGACCCACAGCCGATCGTCGAGTCGCTGGCCGATGGCGACCTGATCGGTCCCAAGGAGGTGGTCATGCGCATCACCGCGCGCTACTCCGCCTTCGGCCTGTACGAGACCGCGCTGCTCGGAATCCTCTCGCAGAGCACCGGCTGGGCCACCGCGGCGCGACGCATCGTCGAAGTGGCGGACCCGATCCCGGTGATCGGCTTCGGGGCGCGCCACGTGCACCCCAGCGTGGCCGATCAGATGGACTACGCCAGCGTGGTGGGCGGCTGCGTGGGCGCCTCCACTCCCGCCGGCGCGCGGCTGGCGGGCCTGGCGCCGACCGGCACCATGCCCCACGCGCTGATCCTCATCTTCGGTGACACCGTGCGCGCCGCCGAGGCATTCGACCGGCATATCGATCCCGAGGTGCCGCGCATCGTGTTGGTCGACACCTTCAAGGACGAGGCGGAGGAGTCGCTGCGGGTGGCCGATGCCCTGGGCGATCGGCTGTGGGGGGTCCGCCTAGATACCCCCTCGGAGCGCGGCCGTGTCACCGCCGACCTGGTGAAGGAGGTCCGCGCGCGGCTCGACCTGGCCGGCCATGGTCACGTGAAGATCGTGGTGTCGGGCGGCATCGATCCCGAGCGGATCGCCTACTTCAAGGCGGCGGGCGCTCCCATCGACTCGTTTGCGGTCGGATCGGCTATCTCAGACGCCAGCCCGATTGATTTCACCGGCGACCTCAAGGAGATCGACGGGCAGCCGATCGCCAAGCGCGGCCGAATCCCGGGCCGCACCGAGAATCCCCGGCTCCAGCCGGTCGACCTGTCCGCCTAGAGCCGCCGAACGATCCGCACCCGCGGACGCCGCCGGCCGACCGTCAATCGGTCGATCGGGACGACGCTGATCATGCCATCGGCCTCCAGCACCGCCAGCTTGACCTCGGACACCTCGCCGACGCCGTGCTCGCGCAAGGCCATCTCGCAGTCCTCGAGCGACAGTTCCTCGTGGGCCAAGGCCGCGGTGATCCACGCCCCGTCGCGTGCCAGCACGGTCGGCGGCGACTCGATGAGGCTTTGGACGAATGGCAGGCGGGCGCGGGCAAAGGAGATCGCCCGGTTGACCAGGACCAGCGTGGCGATGATCACCAGGCCTCCGGTCAGAGAGGTATCGGGTCCGGTCATGGCCGGTTGCACCGCGTTCGCGACGAGCAGGATCAGCACCAGGTCGGTCAGGGTGAACTGACCGACCTCCCGCTTGCCGAAGAGGCGCAGCGCCACGAGCAGGGCGAGGTAGACGACGGTGGAGCGAACCATCAACTCCCAGACCGGGACGTGAAGCTCCCACATGGCCCTAGCTTCCGTCACGTGCGAGGCGTTGCGCCAGCCAGTAGATGCCGACCAGCGACTTCGCGTCGAGGATGCGCCCGGCATCGGCCGCCGCAAGGAGCTCCGGCAGCGCAACCCATGAGCGCTCCAGCGCCTCGTCGTCGGGGGCTTCGACCTCGGTCGGAGTCAGTCCGGTGGCGAGGAAGAGGGTCAGCCGCTCGGTCGAGAATCCCGGGGCGGTGAAGAAGGTGGGCCCCTCTTCCCAGTGGCCGGCCGCCAGGCCGCACTCCTCGGCCAGCTCGCGCTCGGCCGTCCCACGTGGCTGCTCGCCGGTCTCGAGCGTGCCGGCAGGGATCTCCAGCAGCTCTCCCTCGGCCGCCTGGCGCCATTGGCGGACCATCGCGAGGCGCTCGCCGTCCCAGGCGCAGATGGCCACTGCGCCGCGATGCTCGACGATCTCGCGGCTCGCGTGCCGGCCCGATTCGAGCTCGACCTCGTCGACACGCAGGTTGAGGAGGCGCCCGGCAAAGACGCGCCGGCTGCCGATGGTGCGCTCGCGCATGTCGCGAATCCTAGCCTCCCGCGGTCGCCCGCGCGGTGTCTCTGGTGGACGATCGGTCCAGCCGCAGGTACTGCTGCCCGCTGGCGCATGAGTCGCTAGGATCTGCGGCGTGATCATCGTGGATGCGCTGCGCAAGGACTTTCGCGCGCTCACCGCTGTCCACGACATGAGCTTCACGGTGGGCGACGGAGAGATATTCGGCCTGCTGGGACCCAACGGCGCCGGCAAGACGACAACGGTGCGCATGCTCGCTGGCCTGATTGCGCCGACCGCGGGCGGGGCGACCGTCAACGGTCACTCGCTGGGGGAGGGCTCGCAGCGCATTCGGGCCATCACCGGGATCCTGACCGAGAGCCCGGGCCTGCACGAAAAGCTCACCGCGCGGCAGAACCTGGCCTATTACGGTCGCCTCTACGGCCTGCGCGGATCCCCGCTGCGTGCCGCGGTGGAACGCTACCTCAGCGTCGTCGAGATGCTCGAGCATGCCGATCGTCGAGTCGCGACTTTCAGCAAGGGGATGCGCCAGAAGATCGCGATCGCGCGCGCCCTGCTGCACGAGCCGGAGGTGATCTACCTCGACGAGCCGACGAGCGGGCTCGACCCGTCGGCCGCCAAGACGGTGCGCGACTTCGTTGACACGCTGCGCAGCCTCGGCCGTTCGATCGTCATCTGCACGCACAACCTGGACGAGGCCGAGCGGCTCTGCGACCGGATCGGGATCATGCGGGGCACGCTGCTGCGGGTCGATACCCCGGCCGGACTGCGGCGCCACGGGCGGGCGGCGACGGTGCGGGTCGAGCTGAACGGTGCTCGCGGCCCGGAGTCCTTCGTTGACCTGATGGCGGGCCTACCGTTCGTGACCGGTGCCCAGGTCCAGTCTGAAGCGCTGCTGATCGAGCTGACCGATCCGGCGCACGAGACCCCCGATCTCATCAACAGCCTGGTGGGGGCCGGCGCGCGCATTACCTCGGTGCGCGAGGAGTCGGCGACCCTCGAAGAGGTCTACCTGCAGCTCGTCGGCGAGATCGGCGAGCGGGACGCCGACCGATGAGGCTGGGCTACGTGCTGGCGGTCTTCGGCAAGGAGTGGCGCGACCTGCTGAGCAACCGGGTGCTGCTCGGGGCGGTGGCGTTCCCGGCGCTCGTCTTTGCCGCGATCCCGACCGGGCTGGTGGCCTTCATCCAGGTTCACGATCTCGACCCCAAGCAGCTCGGCCAGATCCAGCAGTACATCAGCGCCTTCCCGAACATCCCCGCCAAGCTGGCGGCCCAGGCGTTCATCGTCACCAACTTCATGGCCTATTTCCTGCTGATCCCTGCCATGGTGCCGATGGCGATCGCCACCCAATCGGTGATCGGGGAAAAGGTGGCCCGCTCGCTTGAGCCGCAGCTCGCAACCCCGCTCGAGGTGCCGGAGCTGCTGGCCGGCAAGACGATGGCCGCCGCGCTGCCTGCGGTAACGGCCACCTGGGGCGTCTACTTCGCCTACGGTCTGCTCAACGGCGCCATCGCCGATCAGCGCCTGACCCGGTTCGTGTTCAGCGACGTATGGCTGACCGCCATGGCCACCCTGGTCCCGCTCATCTGCATCTTCAGCGTGCTGCTGGGCATCGTGGTCAGCAGCCGGGTGAGCGACCCCCGCACCGCCCAGCAGATCGGCGGGTTCGTGGTGATCCCCATCATTGCCGTCGCCGTGGCGCAGTTCTTCGGCGGACAGGCCACCTTCAGCATGCAGCAGGTACTGATCGGCGACCTGCTGGTGGCCGGGCTGATCGGCGTGACCCTGATGATCGGTTCGTGGGCGTTCGATCGCGAGTCGATCCTGACCCGCCTGGCGTAGGATTCCGCGCATGCCTTCAGGACTCGACCCGATCGCCTGGATCGTCATCGGCTTCCTCGCCGGCGTCGTGGCCGGCTGGTTCGTGCCACGGCGCGAACGCAGCGGGTGCATCGGGACCACAGCGCTGGGGATCGTTGGAGGATTGATCGGCGGCTGGTTCTGGACCGGCGTCCTGCATCAGAACCGGGCAGGGGGCTTCCTCGGCGCGCTGCTGATTGCCACCCTGGGCGCGGCCCTGGTGCTGGCCCTAGCGCGGGCCGTGACCCGCGACTGACCGGAAAGGACCTGCAGGGTTTGACGCGTTTCTGGAGGGCGTGGGAGAATCCGGCCCCCCTCGCGATGGCGCACCGCGCGATCTCTTGGTGGCCTTAGCTCAACCGGCAGAGCATCGGATTGTGGATCCGCTCGCGCTAAACGCTGTACCACTGAGCGTGGCGGGACGAGCGAAAGTGACCGAATCCGACGCTATAGGCTGCGGCCGGGGCGGGCAAGGAGGGCGCGCTAGTCGGACGTGGGTCGAGTCGCTCGTCTCCGTCATCGGCGTTCCTTCCTGGCGCAGCCTCGCGATCCGTGCATCTCGCCGGCAGCGCTCAGGAGATCGCTCCCCGGAGCTTCGCTCTCGCTGCCGCGCGGTATGCCACGACTCCGGCGACTGCACCAATCGCGATCAGGAAGACGTCCGTCGTCCATGCCGCAAGTTCGTCAGACTGCTGCACGGTGAGGACGGCATACAGGACGGTCCACACCACGGCGACGACGTTCGACGCGGACACGACCAGGTCACGCGGGCGTGCAATCAGCCACAGACCCAGGATGGCGGCGACCACGGCGAACGCTATCGTGACGACCCACTGGACCGGATCGACCCTGAAGATGATCGTCATCGCGGTCGCGAATCCGGCCGCCAGGAGCCACAGCACACCAGCGATTCCGAGCCTGTTCATCTCTGCCTCCCTCACCGTGCAGCGCCACGGCCGGGGCGTCGCAGGAGTTTTTCTGTCGGGCCAATCCTGTGATTGTCTACGGCGTATACCAAAGTGTACGGCGTAGACTAGCCAGCATGGCTCGTGACGTCAAGGCCCACCGCGGACTGACCAAAGAGCGTGTGGTGGATGCGGCGCTGCGGGCAGCGGATGAGGGTGGCATCGAGGCGATCAGCCTGCGGCGGCTCGCCGGGGCCCTCGAGGTGACACCGATGGCCATCTACCGGCACGTGCGGAACAAGTCTCACCTGCTCGACCTGATGGCCGAGCGGCTGCTGGGTCAGGTGGACCTTGCGCCTGCCGAGACGGCCACCTGGCAGGAGCGGCTGCGCCGGCTGCTGGCCAGCTTCCAGGCAGTCGTGGCGGCGCACCCGGCGACCGCCCTGCTGCTCTCACGACCCTTCGTCTCCCCGGCCGCCCTGCGCCTGAGCGAGACATTGTTGGCGACCCTTCACAGCGCGGGCTTCGACGCCGGCCAATCGGTGCACTTGCTGCAGGTGGTTACCGGCATGGTCCTCGGCCCGGCCATCAATCGCGCCACGTGGGCGGCAGCTTCACGCGATCTTCCGCCGGACGCCGACCGGCAGCAGGTGTCCACGGAAGGGCTGTCCGCTGGCGAGTTCCCCTACCTCTCGAGCGCCGCGGGCCAGTTCATGGATTGGTCCGCGGGGGCGGATGCCAATCGTCTGACGATCGAGCTCTTGGTCGGCGGTCTGGAGGCGCTCGCCGCTCAGCCGAGCCGAGGTGGGGTGCCGAGGACGATGCGTCGCGAATAGAAGAAGTGTTCTGGCGCGCCCGACAGGAGCCAGACGCGGGGGCGCCATACGCTACCGCATCCGCATCGTTGGACGAACCGAGGAGCTGGAAGCGATACGCCGGCTGAAGCTTGCATGACGTTGGTCGGGGCGAGAGGATTTGACCCGGCAGGTACCGCAAGACAGCCGCCACGATTATGGCGTCATCGGCGTATCCCACCACTGGCACGAAATCCGGGATGAGGTCTATCGGGCTCGCCAGATAGACGAACAGCAGCCACAGCCGGAGCTTCGCGCCCCGGGGTACCGCCGGATTGGCCGCGAGTCGTCGAAGTAGGCGCAACACATCTGGTAAGAGTCGTATCGCCTCTTGAAGGAGCGGGCGCTGAGGTCTGACAGCAAGAAGAAAGATGAGCAGGGCAAGCCACGTGAGCGCCAGACCAACACCGGATGGCCGCGATCGCCTCAACCACGCGCCGAGTCTAATTAGCGCTGAGATCAGAGGT